>NZ_JAQJCQ010000005.1:0-280604 GCF_038442435.1 Xanthomonas protegens
TCTTCAGCCGCGACGGGCGTTCCCGAGAACGCCCGTCGCGGCTGAAGCCGCTCCTACAGCGCAGGACGCAGTAAGCCCCTCTCCCCCCGGGAGAGGGGTTGGGGTGAGGGTCCGGGCGCGTAGCGGTCGCTGAACTGTCAGGTTTGCGCCGCGATGCATGAACACGGGGGCGGGTGTTTGCGTTCGACAGCCAACGGCCCGCATTGCGGGCGCCCAACTGCGCGATGCATCGGGCCTGCGTGCTTTCGAGACTGCACGCATCTACATCCAGTGTGTTCGCACATGCCGCTCCTACAAAAAAAGACGCGTGATGTCCGCGCTGTCGTCCCGCGCCACGCCATCGGCGCAGCGCGGGACGCCGGCTCAGCGCGCTGCCGGCGCGTAGCGCAGGGTCAGCGCGTATTCGCGGCCCGGCTGGTTGTACCAGTTCACCGTCTGGTAGTCGCGATCGAACACGTTGCTGGCCTTGGCCTGCAGCGTCCAGTCCGGGGTGAACGCGTACTCCGCGCGCAGGTCGACGGTGCCGTAGCCGGCCAGGCGCACGCGGTTGGCCGCGTCGTCGAAGCGGTGGCCGCTGCCGAAGACGGTGACGCCGAGCTTGACCGGGCCGATGCCGCGGTCCACGTCCAGGCGCGCGGTGTTCTGCGCGCGGCGCGCCAGCCAGTTGTCGCGGTTGTCGCCGTCGCTGCGGTTGCGCGGGTCGGTGTGGCTCAGTTGTGCCGACAGTTCCCAGCCGGCCAGCAGCGCATAGCCGGTCAGTTCCGCACCGCGGATGCGCGCCTCGTCCACGTTGACCGGCAGGAAGCTGACCGCGTCGTAGGAGATCAGGTCCTTGACCCGGGTCTCGTAGGCGTTGAAGGTCCAGTTCCAGCTGTCGGCATACTGCGCAATGCCGAGGTTGCCGCTCTTGGAGCGCTCCGGCTTCAAGTCCGGATTGCCGGCGAACGGGTAGTACAGGTCGTTGAAGGTCGGCGCCTTGAAGCCGGTGCCGACGCTGGCGGTGAGCTTGAGGCCATGGTCCAGCGCCAGACCCCAGCCGAGGCTGCCGGTGGTGTGCTCGCCGAACTGCTCGTTGTCGTCGCTGCGCACGCTGGCCTGCACCTGCTGCGCACCGAAGCGGCCCTGGTACTCGGCGAACACGCCGGTGTTGTCGCGGCTGTCGACGTCGAAGGCGGTGCTGCTGGCGACGTGCTCGCGCTGCCAGTCGCTGCCGACGCTGAGCAGGTGGCCTTCGGCCAGGGTGATGTCGCCCTGCAGCGCGGCGGTGTCGCGGCGGCTGTCGAAGGTGCTGACGAAGCTGCGGGTGCGTGCGCCCGGCGCACGGTAGTAGCTGTCGGCGTCGTCGACGTTGCGGCCCAGTTGCGCGGCCAGGTGCAGGCGATCGGACGGAGTCCAGTCGAGCTTGCCGCTGAACACCTGCTGGGTGTTGTCGGCCTCGTTGCCGGCGAACAGCGCGTCGCCGTCGTACTCGTTGCGGCTGTCGATGTTCAACGCCTGGCCTTCGATGCGCAGCGTGTCGGTCAGCGCGTAGCCGCCGCGCGCGCTCAGCGAGACGTTGCGGTAGCCGTCGCGGTCGGGCTGGTCGACGAAGCAGCCGGCGAACAGCGTGGCCGAACCGTTGCAGGCATTGATGCCGTCGGTCTTCTGGTAGCCGCCCTGCACGGCCAGCCAGCCGCGCTCGCCGCGGTTGCTGAAGCCGGCGCCGGCCTCGCGCAGGCCGTGGCTGCCGCCGCCCAGGCTCAGGTTCTGTTGGAAGCCCTGGCCGCCGCGGCGGGTGAAGATCTGGATGACGCCGCCGATCGCGTCGGAGCCGTACAGGCTCGAGCGCGGGCCGCGCACGATCTCGATGCGCTCGATCTGGCTCAGCGGCAGGTCCTGGAACGCGGCCAGGCCGGCGCTGGCCGAGCCGATGCGCACGCCGTCCACCAGCACCAGCACGTGGTCCGACTCGCTGCCGCGCAGGTTCAGCGTGGTCAGCTTGCCCAGGCCGCCCTGGTTGGAGAGGCCGATGCCGGCGCGGCCCTGCAGCAGTTGCGCCAGCGACGTGGCCTGGCTGCGCTCGATCTCGGCACGGTCGATGACCTGCGCCGGGACCACGCTGTCCTCCACCGAGATCTGGGTGCGGGTGGCGGTGACCAGGACCTGGTCGAGGTCGGTGGCGGCATCGGCGGCGTGGGCCAGCGCGGGCAGGGACAGGGCGGACGCGATCGCGACCGAAAGCAGGCGGGACGACATGGGTGGCAACTCCGGCGCGCGGCTGCGCGCTGTGACGGCAAGGGAGTCGCGAACGGAAGGTGCAAGCGGACGGCGCCGGACACGGCGCGGCACGCCGCGACGCCCTCCGCATCGCAACCAGTGAACTGCAAGGCCGGTCTCCGGGCTCGCGATCGGGGAGGCGGACCTCCCGGCTGCGACGCCTTCCCATGCCGAGGCACAGTGGCGCAGGTCGTCAGCGCGGATCGCTTACCGTTGCGGGGGCAGCGCCGGCCTTGTCGCAAGACGCACCGGCTTCCCGTTTCAACCCGCTGGCCGGAGCCGGTGGGTCACCTTGAAGCGGCGCGATTGTACGCGATCGCCGCCGCCCGCGCGGCCAGGGCGTGTCATCCACTCGCGAGTGCACTGCGTTGGGCCTGGCAGGCGCGCCGCTGCTGAGAGGCGCAGCGCCTGGTGGTCGGGTCGAGTCGCACGGCGCCGGCGGCGCGCCTGCCAGGCCAGGCAGCAGGGGGATGAGTGCATGTGTCCGGTGCCGCGTCGTTGCCCGGGCGTGAACTGACGCCCACGGTTCTCCCGCTTCCCTTGTCACCGGCATGCGCAATCACGGCGCGGAATGCCCGGGGATGGAGGCCACGCCCTAGTCGGCGTGGGGGCCGTGGCCGTCGTCGTCGCCGTGCTGGTCGCCCATCGGCGTGTCGTGCGTGTCGTGCGCGTAGGCGTCGTCGGCAGCGTCGTCGCCGCGCGTGTCGTCGCGGTCGAAATGCGTGGTCGCCACCGGCCCGGCGACCGGCAGGCCGCGCTGCGCCGGCAGCGCCGCCGTCGCGGTTTCCAGCTCGCCCAGCAACTGCGCGCGGCGTGCCTCGGACAGTTCCTGCCAGTGGCAGCCGCTGAGCGCGCCTTCCAGCGAGTACAGCAGATTGAGGCTGGGCTTGAAGCCGGCGCGCTTGACCTTGACGAAGGCGCCGACCGCGCCGGCCGCCTCCAGGTCCTGTTGCGTGCGCACGCCGACCTGGCGCAGCCAGGCCGCGCTCTTGGGGCCGATGTTGCGCAGCTTGGTGGTGCTCATCGCAGGCTGTCGACGAAGACTTGCGCGATCGCTTCCAGGCCGCGCTGGTCGTCGGCGTCGAAGCGGGCCAGGTCGGGGCTGTCCAGGTCGAACACGCCGACCAGCGCACTGTCGCGCAGCAGCGGCACCACCAGTTCCGAACGCGAGGCCGCATCGCAGGCGATGTGCCCGGGAAACGCCTCCACGTCGTCGATGCGCTGGGTCTGGCCGCTGCTGGCGGCCGCACCGCACACGCCCTTGTGCAGCGGAATGCGCACGCAGGCCGGCAGGCCCTGGAACGGCCCGACCACCAGTTCCTTGCCGTCGTAGAGGTAGAAACCCACCCAGTTCAGCCGCGGTAGCGCGTGGTACACCAGCGCCGCCAGATTGGCGGCATTGGCGATGCGGTCGGGCTCCCCGGCGACCAGGGCGCGGGCCTGGTCGAGCAACTGGGCGTACTGTTCCGGCTTGCTGCCGGTGAGCGAGGACGAGGCGAACATCGCGCGAGTCTAGCAGCGCGATGCCTCCGCCGGCACCGCGGCGGCTGACGCGCGCGGCGGGCCCGGCTATCCTGCGCGCCGCCGCGCGTCCCGCCGGCCAACCGACAGGGTTTCGTTCGCATGGCTGTTCCCGCCTTCTACGTCACCGGCACCGATACCGGCATCGGCAAGACCATCGCCAGCACTGCGCTGCTGCATGCCCTGCGCGCGCGCGGCCAGCGCGCGGTGGGCATGAAGCCGGTGGCCAGCGGCTGCACGCGCGAGGCCGAGGGCTGGCGCAATGAGGACGCACTGGCCCTGCAGGAGGCCAGCACGCCACGCCCGCGCTATGACGATCTCAATCCGTACGCGCTGCCGCTGCCGCTGGCGCCGGAACTGGCCGCCGCCGATGCCGGCGTGCAGATGGAGCTGGCGCCGATCGCGGCCGCGTTCGACCGCCTGCGCGCGCAGGCCGACGTGGTGGTGGTGGAAGGCGTGGGTGGCTGGGCGGCGCCGCTGTCGGCGACGCTGGACCAGGCCGATCTGGCGCGGGCGCTGCGGCTGCCGGTGGTGCTGGTGGTCGGCCTGCGCCTGGGTTGCCTCAATCACGCCCGGCTCAGCGCCGCGGCGATCGCCGCCGACGGCCTGCAGTGCATCGGCTGGATCGGCAACGAGATCGACCCGGCGATGGAGCGCATCGACGACAACATGGCGATGCTGCGCGCGCGCCTGCCGATGCCGTGCTGGGGGCGCCTGCCGTATCGCCCGCAACCGCAGGCCGAGCAGTTGGCTGCGGCACTGCAGCCGTGGGCGGGCATGTCGCCCGGCTGAGCCGCTGCCTAGGCGGGTTTTGTGGGAGGGACTTCAGTCCCGACGCCCCACCAATGAAGCATCGGTGCGGCAGCTTTTTCCTCAAAGAAAGCCAGGAACGCCGAAACGCGCGTAATCGGCAAATCCCCAATCCCCACTCCCGAATCCCGCCCACAAAAAAAGGCCCGGTAGAGGGAGGGATCTACCGGGCCTTGGGTTGCACGGGGGGAGGGACCCATGCAGACCGAGCGTGCGTCGGGCGGCGAACCGCAGCGACGTCGAAAACTGGTGTTACTTGGCGGCGGGCTTCGCCTTCGGCGCGGCCTGTTCGGTCGCCGCTTCGAACTGGTGCTTGGCGAGCTGGCCGATGGCCTCGGAGGCCTTCAGGCCCAGGCCGAACACTTCCTGGTTGGCCGTGGCCAGCCGCTCGAAGTTGTCGCGGGCGATCTGCAGGCCCTTCGGCCACAGCGCCTGCACGGTGCCCAGATCGCGCGCCTCGGTCAGTTCGCCGAGGAAGCCGGTGGTGGCCGACACGTTCTTCTCGAAGGTCTTCAACTGCACGCCGAACACGCTCTCGGCGCTCTCCAGCGCCAGGCGGTTGGCACGCGCCGCGGCGGCGGCGAACTGCTGGGTGTAGCTGCTGAACTGATCGTTGAATTGAGCGGACATCATGCAACTCCGTTGGAATGCCGACTGCTGTTGCAGTGCAACATACGCCCATTCTGCTGCGATGCAACAAAATTTTCTGAAGCCGCTCAGGATTCGTTCAAGCTGCCTTTCGGATCAAAGACTTGGCGCAATTTCCCCGCGCTCGCTGGGCATCTCTGCGTCTCTGGCAAGCGGCAATGCGCGCGCCCCGCACAGCCGGCCAGCCTCATTAGCCCCTCAGCCGTCGCAGTGCCGTCCTTGCGATTCCCGATTCCCCACTCCCCAATCCCAGCCTTGCTCAGCCCGGCCCGCGATAGCGACAGCCGGAGGTGCAGGTCTCGTGCACCACCACTTCGCTCAGCAGCGGCAGTGCCGGCTTGAGCCGGTCCCAGATCCACACCGCCAGACGCTCGCTGGTGGGGTTGTCCAGGCCCTCGATGTCGTTGAGGTAGTGGTGGTCGAGCTGGTCGTAGAGCGGGCGGAACGCCGCCTTGATGTCGCCGAAATCCATCACCCAGCCGCTCTCGGCGCCGGGTTCGCCGCTGACGTGCAGCTCGATGCGGAACGAATGCCCGTGCAGGCGCGCGCACTTGTGGCCGGGCGGCACGTTGGGCAGACGGTGCGCGGCTTCGAGGGTGAAGACTTTGAAGATATCCATGGGGAGCATTGTACGGTCAGGGCTGGAGCGGCATGGCGGGCTGCCGGTGCCGCGCGACGACGACGGCGCCGTCGTGCGGCAGGGCGTCGCGACATGCGCGATGCCGGGTGGAGCGGACAAAAAAGGCCGCCCCGAAGGGCGGCCTGAGTGCGTGCGCAGCGCGTGGCCGCGGACGGATCAGCGCGGCGCGGCGGGGCGGTTGCCGCCGCCGTTGCCGTGGCGGCGGCCCTGGCCCTGGCGACGGGCGCCGTCGGCGTGGCTGCCGCCGGGCTTCTTGCTGCCGGCGTGCGCATGCGCGTGCGCCGGTGCATCGCCATGGCCGCGACGGGCGTGGCTGCCGCGACGGGGCGGGCGCTGGCCGCCCGGACGCTCGTCCGGCGGGTTGTTGTTGCCCCAGCGGATCGGCGTGACCGGCTCGAAGCCCGGCACGTCGCGGATGTCCATCTCGCGCTTGAGCATGCGTGCGATCGCGCGCAGCAGCTTGGCCTCGTCCTGCGCCACCAGCGAGATCGCCTCGCCGGTCGAGCCGTTGCGGCCGGTGCGGCCGATGCGGTGCACGTAGTCCTCGGCGACCATCGGCAGGTCGTAGTTGATGACCTTGGGCAACTGGTCGATGTCGATGCCGCGCGCGGCGATGTCGGTCGCCACCAGCACGGTGATGCGGCCGGCCTTGAAGTCGCTCAATGCGCGCAGGCGCTGGCCCTGGCTCTTGTTGCCGTGGATCGCCGCGGTCTTCAGCCCGGACTTGTCCAGGAACATGGTCAGCTTGTCGGCACCGTGCTTGGTGCGGGCGAACACCAGGGTCTGCTTGCGCGAGTCGGCGGCCAGCAGGTGCAGCAGCAGTTCGCGCTTGCGCGCACCGTCCACCGGATGCACGCGGTGGGTGATGGTGTCGGCCACGGTGTTGCTCGGGGTGGCCTGGATTTCCTGCGGGTCGTGCATGAACTCGCGGGCCAGTTGCTTGATGCCTTCCTCGAAGGTGGCCGAGAACAGCAGGGTCTGCCGGTTCTGCTTGGGCAGCTTGGCGAGGATGCGCTTGATCGACGGCAGGAAGCCCATGTCGAGCATGCGGTCGGCTTCGTCCAGCACCAGGATCTCGATGCCCGACAGGTCCACGCTGCGACGCTCGAGATGGTCGAGCAGGCGGCCCGGGCAGGCGATCAGCAGGTCCACGCCGCGGCGCAGCGCGTCGAGCTGGTTGCCCATGCCCACGCCGCCGTAGATGGTGGTGCTGGGGATGCGCAGGTACTTGCTGTAGCCGCGCAGGCTGTCGTGGACCTGGGTGGCCAGTTCGCGGGTCGGGGTCAGGATCAGCGCGCGCGGCTTGCGCGGGCCGGGGCCCACCGACTGCGGCGAAGTGCCCAGGTGCTGCAGCAGCGGCAGGCCGAACGCGGCGGTCTTGCCGGTGCCGGTCTGCGCGCCGGCCATCAGGTCATGGCCTTCCAGGGCGACGGGAATGGCCTGCGCCTGGATCGGGGTAGGGGTTTCGTAGCCCTGCTCGGCCAACGCGCGCAGCAGGAAGGGCGCAAGGCCCAGGGATTCGAACGACATGAGAATGCTCCGGATAACGCGCCGACGCCGGGACGGACCCGGCGCGCAGACGCAAGTAGGTGAGGCTCGGAGCGTTCCCGTGAACCGCGCTGCGAGAGGGTGGATCAACCCGCAGCGCGAGGCTGGGGTTCGTCGGCACCACGAAAGGCGTCGGGCGGGGCGGGCGAGTCGGATCGTTGCGATCCTGGCCTCGCCGGCGATCCCTGAGGGAAACGGACGGCCGCATGCAGACCCGGGCAGTGTACCTGAATTGGCGCGCTGCACAAAATCCGGGTCCGTTTCAGTTGAAACCAAGCCGGCGTCTGGCCGTACAATCGCCGGCTCAGCCCCCGGCACTGGACGGACATGAAGCTAGGTTCCCTGAAGGAAGGCGGTCGCGACGGCACCCTGATCGTCGTGTCCCGCGATCTGACCCGCGCGGTGCGCGCCACCGGCATCGCGCCGACCCTGCAGCGCGCGCTGGAGGACTGGAGCAACCTCGCGCCGCGCCTGAACGCGCTGTCCGAGTCGCTCAACGACGGCAGCGCCGACGGCCAGTTCGACTTGGACATGGCCGCGCTGGCGGCACCGCTGCCGCGCGCCTACGAGTTCCTCGACGGCAGCGCCTACCTGCCGCACGTCGAGCGCGTGCGCCGCGCGCGCGGCGCCGAGGTGCCGGAGAGCTTCTACACCGACCCGCTGATGTACCAGGCGGTCAGCGCCGGCTTCTACGGCCCGCGCGATGCGGTCAAGGTGGTCAGCGAGGACTACGGGATCGACCTGGAAGCCGAGATCGTGGTGGTGACCGACGACGTGCCGATGGCGGTCAGCCCGGCGCAGGCCGCCGCGCACATCCAGTTGATCGGCCTGGTCAACGACGTGTCGCTGCGCAACCTGATTCCGCCGGAACTGGCCAAGGGCTTCGGCTTCGTGCAGTCCAAGCCGCGGTCGGCGCTGTCGCCGGTGTTCGTCACCCCCGACGAACTGGGCGAGGCCTGGCAGGGCAACAAGGTGCACCTGCCGCTGCTGACCCACATCAACGGCGCCTGGTTCGGCGCGCCGGAAGCGGGCGAGGACATGCAGTTCGATTTCGCGCAGCTGGTCGCGCACGCGGCCAAGACCCGGCCGCTGGCGGCCGGCGCGGTGGTCGGTTCGGGCACCATCGCCAACCAGGACACCACGCGCGGCGCCTCCTGCTTCGCCGAACAGCGCACCGTGGAAACCCTGCGCGACGGCAAGCCGAGCACGCCGTACATGTCCTTCGGCGACGTGGTGCGGATCGAGATGCTGGATCGTGACGGAGTGAGCATCTTCGGCGCGATCGAGCAGCGCATCGAGCAGGCGCCGCTACCCTGACCCGGCCGGCGGCGCTGCCGGGGCGACCGGCGGCGCCGCGCCGCCGGTGTCCACCGGTATCGTTGTCGACTGCGCAGACGGAGGCGGGCATGGACGAGGCACTGCAGCTTTACACCTACTGGCGATCCAGTGCCGCGTACCGGGTGCGCATCGGGCTGGAGCTCAAGCGCCTGGCCTACCAGTCGCTGCCGGTGCATCTGGTGCGCGACGGCGGCCAGCAGCACTCGCCGGAATATGCGCGGTTGAATCCGCAGGAGCTGGTGCCGACCCTGTGCCACGAGGGTCAGCCGATCCGCCAATCGCTGGCGATCCTGGAGTACCTGGACGAGCGCTGGCCGGAGCCGCCGCTGCTGCCGGACGCGCCGATCGATCGCGCCCGCGTGCGCGGCCTGGCGCAACTGATCGCCTGCGACATCCACCCGCTCAATAACCTGCGCGTGACGCAGTTCTTCGAGAGCGCCTGGAACGTGCCGCAACCCGAGCGCGAAGAGTGGATGCGGCACTGGATGCAGACCGGCTTCGATGCGCTGGAGCAGTTGCTGGCCGAGTCGCCCGACACCGGACGCTTCTGCCACGGTGAGCAGCCGGGCCTGGCCGACTGCTGCCTGGTGCCGCAGCTCTACAACGCGCGGCGCTTCGGCGTGGATCTGCAGGTCTACCCGACCCTGGAGCGGATCGAGCGCGCCTGCCTGGCGCTGCCGGCATTCGACGCGGCGCGCCCGGAAAACCAGCCGGACGCGCAGTGAACCCCGCTGTGTCGTACCCGATGCGCAGCGCGTCCTGCTGCCTCGTAGGAGCGGCTTCAGCCGCGACCGGGCGCCACTGATGCGCGGTCGGCCTCCGCCGCCGCCCCCCCTGCCGCATCGATGAGCATGAGACTGTAGGAGGGACTTCAGTCCCGACGGCAAACGGCAACTCGTCGGACGTTCCGGTCTTCGCGCGTCGCGACTGAAGTCGCTCCCACAGGAGCGTGCGGCGAACTCACTGTGTGCACTGTGGGAGGGACTTCAGTCCCGACTGCAGTTTGCTGGATGAATCGCTGCTTCGTTCATAGCGCCTGAAGGGCGCCTCGAATAACGCGGTATTGCCGCGGTTCGGCATGATGTATCGCCGCTCCTACAAATGGCCTTTCGTCGTTATTAGAACTGCCCTGAAGCCGCTCCCTGCAGAGCGCGGGGCCGCACCTGGCGCGCAGGTGCGTGGGGGCGCTGGTCGCGGCAGGACGTCTCGGCAGCGGTCTGCGATGGTCCAGGCCCCGCCGTTGCCATGGCTCACCGCGACCAACGAGCTGCAAAACCCGGTCGGCCGAAGCCGCGCCTACGACGACACGGCGAGGCCTCAGACGAAGCCGTGGGTGATGCGCGGCGCGGCGCTGGGGCCGCTGTCGTAATCGGCGTAGGGATCGTGCTCGCCGCTGCCGCCTTCGGACAGGCGGAACTTCAGGGCCAGGCCGTCGCGCGAGTCGGCCGCGCGCAGCGCTTCCTCCTGCTCGATCTGGCCCTGCTTGACCATGCGGAACAGGCACTGGTCGAAGGTCTCCATGCCTTCCTCCAGCGACTCCTCCATCGCCTGCTTGATCTCGTGGACCTGGCCGCGGCGCAGCAGGTCGCGGATCATCGGCGTGTTCAGCAGCACTTCCGACGCCGGCCGGCGGCGGCCGGTGTTGTCCTTGACCAGGCGCTGCGAGATCACCGCGCGCAGGTTCAACGACAGGTTCATCAGCACGTTCTTGTGCGCGCTCTCGGGGAAGAAGTTGAGGATGCGCTCGATGGTCTGGTCGGCGTTGTTGGAGTGCAGGGTGGCCAGGCACAGATGTCCGGTTTCGGCGAAGGCGATGGCTGCCTCCATGGTCTCCGCGTCCAGGATCTCGCCGATCAGGATCACGTCCGGCGCCTCGCGCATCGCGTTCTTCAGCGCGTTGTGGAAAGCGTGGGTGTCCAGGCCGACCTCGCGCTGGTTGACGATGGACAGCTTGTGCTTGTGCAGGTATTCGATCGGATCCTCGATGGTGAGGATGTGCCCGGTGGTGGTGCTGTTGCGGTAGTCGATCATCGACGCCAGCGAGGTGGACTTGCCCGAGCCGGTGGAGCCGACCACCAGGACCAGCCCGCGCGGGGTCATGATCACGTCCTTGAGCACCTGCGGCAGGTGCAGTTCCTCGATGCTGGGAATCTTGCTGCGGATCGCGCGGATCACCATGCCGACCTCGCCGCGCTGCTTGAACACGTTGACGCGGAAACGCCCGGCGTCCTGCAGGGCGATGGCCATGTTCAATTCCAGCTCCCGCTCGAACTGCGGCACTTGGCCCTCGTCCATCAACGAGTAGGCGATCTTCTTGACCATGCCCGGCGGCAGGCCGGTGGCGCCGAGCGGGTACAGCTTGCCTTCGATCTTGATATAGACCGGTGCTCCCGTGGTCAGGAACATGTCCGAGGCGTTCTTTTCGGTCATCAGCTTCAGGAAATAGCCGATATCCATGCGCAATGGTTCCCCAACGATCCGCAATCGCCCGTTGCAAGCGCGCCACAGGCTTCCGACAATGGCCGTGACCGACGTCTCCGTCCACGGCCCCCCTAGATGAAAACTAGCTTCGCACACTTCCGTTGTCAGCAGTATGTGATGGCCTGCGCATTGGCGTTGTTCGCCGCGCCGGCCGCGTTCGCCCAAGTGGCTTCGCCGGAGCTGCTGTCCGCGCAGCAGGCGGTGCAGCGTGCGGTCCAGGCCGATGCCGACCAGTACGCGCCGGACCTGCTGGCCAGTGCCCGCCAGGGCCTGGAACAGGCGCAACAGGCCGCGCTCGACCGCCGCCAGCGCAAGACCGCACCGCAGCTGGCCCTGCGCGTGGCGGCCGATGCCGACCTGGCGCGCGCGCGCAGCGAGGAGGCGGTGGCCAATGCACAGTTGAAGCAGCGCCAGGCCGAGGTGGCCCAACTGCAACAGACCCTGGGCACCGGGGAGGGCCGCCCATGAGCCGCGCCCTGCATGGAATGCGCCGCCTGGCCCTGCTGGCGTTGCTGCTGGCGCCGCTGGGCGCGATGGCCGCCGACGACCCGGAACTGGCCGTGCTCAACCAGCGCCTGGTGGCGCTGCAGGCCGATCCGCTCAACGCCGATGTCGCCGCCTACGAGCGCCTGCAGGCGCAGCAGGCGGTGGCCAACTTCGCCAACGCCAAGCGCAAGGAGCGCGACGAGGCGCGCTACCTGGCCGAGCGCCGGGTCGAGATCGCCGAAACCATGGCCCGCGCCGAGATCGCCCGACGCCAGGTCGACCAGTTGGAGAAGACCCGCAGCGACCTGCTGATCGAGGCCAGCCGCCGCGAGGCCGCGCGCGCCCGGCAGGAGGCCGAGCGCCTGCGCGTGCAGGCGCAGATCCAGGCCGAGGAGGCCGAGAGCCTGCGTCAGGCCGCCGAGGCCGAGCAGGCCGCACGGGCAGATGCGGATGCGGCCCTGGCCAGCGTCGCCGGGCAGCAGACCGCCAAGCTCAGCGCCGCGCAGCAGAAGTCGGCCAAACTGGCGCGCGAGGAGGCCGAGCTGGTCGCCGGCACCAAGCTGCCGGCCTCGCGCTTCGAGACGCGCGGCGAGGTCTTCACCTTCTCCGGCGCGGCCTTCGGTGCCGGCAAGGCCGCGCTGTCGGGCGATGCCAGCAACCAGGCCAAGGCCCTGTCGCAGTACCTGCAGATCAGCAAGGGCAAGGTGCGGATCGAGGCCTACGACACCGACGCCGGGGTGGCGCAGAAGCGCGCCGATGCCCTGCGCGCGGCCCTGGTCGGCGGCGGCGTCGCCGCCAACCGGGTGCAGGCGGTCGGCAAGAAGGGGGCCTCGACCAAGGCCCGCTCGGCCGAAGTCGTGATCGCGCCCTAAGCTCGGACGGCGCCCTGTGCAGGCGGTTTAACGGGGTTTTTCCCTGGGCCTGAGCGCCGAGCAACTGAATGCGGCAAAGCGGGCCTGCTTCTCTTGTCCGCGACGGTGGGGAGGCGTAGGGTCGGTACTCCAGGTGGCACTCCCGCCGCCTGGTGCCAACGGAGGAGTTCGAGCCGATGACGCAGTGGCGCGCACCGCAGTCCGACGTCCCGGGAACCGTGGTTCCAGGCGTTGCAGCGGTGCAGCCGGCGGCTCGCGCGCTTCCGCTCCCAGGCAACGCCCCGTGCCGCAGCGGCCGGGGCGTTCTTGTTTCTAGCTGAAGGAGGCTATTCCTATGTTCGAAGGGCAACCGCAGACCGAAATCGACGCGTTGATCAAGTCCGATCCGGAGTTCAAGCAGCTCTACCAGCGCCACAAGACCTTGGACAAGAAGTGCATGGACGCCGAGCTCGGCGTGCTGCCGATCGACGATGTCACCCTGGCGCAGATGAAGCGCGAAAAGCTCGCCGCCAAGGAAAAGCTGCTGCGCCTTTACGAGCAGAAGCCGCACTGACCGTACTATTCCCTCTTGTCGCGGGCGGTGGCTGGCCTCCTCGTCGGCTTGCCACCGTCCGCGTCATCCCCTCCGAAAGCCGCGACCGCGGCTTTTTTCGTCCCCGCCGCGCGCATTCTCTGACTTTCCACCCCCGAGCGCGGATAATGCCCGGTCCAGCCGCTGCCGCGGCGCGACGCATTCGGACCCGATGGCCATTCACTCCTCCGTACTCGATCTGATCGGCGACACCCCCATCGTCAAGGCCAGCAAGCTCGACACCGGGGTGTGCGAGCTGTACCTGAAGCTGGAGAGCGCCAATCCCGGCGGCTCGATCAAGGATCGCATCGGCCTGTCGATGATCGAGGCGGCGGAGCGCCGCGGCGACCTCAAGCCCGGCGCGGTGCTGGTCGAGGGCACCGCCGGCAACACCGGCATCGGCCTGGCCCTGGTCGCCCAGCAGAAGGGCTACAAGCTGATCCTGGTGGTGCCGGACAAGATGAGCCGGGAGAAGATCTTCAACCTCAAGGCGATGGGCGCCGAGGTGGTGCTGACCCGCTCGGACGTGGCCAAGGGCCACCCCGAGTACTACCAGGACCTGGCCGCGCGCATCGCCGCCGAGACTCCGGGGGCCTACTTCATCAACCAGTTCGGCAATCCCGACAACCCGGCCGCGCACGAGTTCGGCACCGGCCCGGAGATCCTGCGGCAGATGGACGGCCGGCTGGACGCGATCGTGTTCGGCTGCGGCAGCTCCGGCACCATGACCGGCCTGTCGCGCGCCTTCGCCGCCGCCTCGCCGCACACCGAGCTGGTGCTGGCCGACCCGGTCGGTTCGATCCTGACCGAATACATCGAGCAGGGCACGGTCAGCGAGAAGTCCGGCAGCTGGCTGGTCGAGGGTATCGGCGAGGATTTCCTGCCGGCGATCTCCGATTTCACCCGGGTCAGTAAGGCCTATTCGATCAGCGACGCCGAGAGTTTCCACACAGCGCGGGAACTGCTGGCCAAGGAGGGCATCCTTGGCGGCTCCTCCACTGGCACCCTGCTGGCGGCGGCGCTGAAGTACTGCCGCGAACAGACCGAGCCCAAGCGCGTGCTGGTGTTCGTCTGCGACACCGGCAACAAGTACCTGTCGAAGATGTACAACGACTACTGGATGCTGGACAACGGCTTCCTGGAGCGCCCGCAGCACGGCGACCTGCGCGACCTGATCCTGCGCCCCTACAGCCAGCGCGACACGGTGGTGGTCGGCCCCAAGGACCTGCTGACCACTGCCTACCAGCGCATGAAGCTGTACGACGTGTCGCAGCTGCCGGTCATGGAAGGCGATCAATTGGTCGGCATCGTCGACGAAAGCGACGTCTTGTTGCATGTATACGGCGATGAAGCGCGGTTCCGCGACCCCGTGGCCACGGCCATGGTCAGCAAGCTCGACCGGCTGGACGTCAAATCGCCGATCGAGGCCCTGCTGCCGGTGTTCGATCGCGGCCAGGTCGCCATCGTGATGAACGAGGGCGCCTTCCTCGGCCTGATCACCCGCATCGACCTGCTCAACTACCTGCGCCGCCGGGTGCAGTAATCCCTGCGCCCGGCACGGCCCCGTGCTGCATGGGGCCGTTCAGACCGCACTGCTAGAATCACGCCCCTTTTCCGGTAACCCCACATGACGGACAACACGTCGAATCCCCATGGCGACGGCCCCGCGCTGGCGCTGGCGACCCTGGCCATCCATGGCGGACAGCACCCGGACCCGTCCACCGGCGCGGTGATGCCGCCGATCTACGCGACCTCCACCTACGCCCAGTCCAGCCCCGGCGAACATCAGGGCTTCGAGTACTCGCGCACCCACAACCCGACCCGCTTCGCCTACGAGCGCTGCGTGGCGGCCCTGGAAGGCGGCAGCCGCGGCTTCGCCTTCGCCTCGGGCATGGCGGCGACGGCCACAGTGATCGAACTGCTGGACAGCGGCAGCCACGTGATCGCCATGGACGACCTCTACGGCGGCAGCTACCGCCTATTCGAGCGGGTGCGCAAGCGCACCGCCGCGCTGGAGTTCGGCTTCGTCGACCTGACCGACCCGGCCGCATTCGAGGCGGCGATCCGCCCGACCACCAAGATGGTGTGGATCGAGACCCCAACCAATCCGATGCTGAAGATCGTCGATATCGCGGCGATCGCCGCGATCGCGCGCAAGCACGGCCTGCTGGTGGTGGTCGACAACACCTTCGCCTCGCCGCTGCTGCAGCGGCCGCTGGCGCTGGGTGCGGACATCGTGGTGCATTCGGCGACCAAGTACCTCAACGGCCACTCGGACATGGTCGGCGGCATGGCCGTGGTCGGCGACAACGCCGAACTGGCCGAACAACTGGCCTTCCTGCAGAACTCGGTGGGCGGCGTGCAGGGCCCGTTCGACAGCTTCCTGGCGCTGCGCGGCCTGAAGACCCTGCCGCTGCGCATGCGCGCGCACTGCGACAACGCCCTGGCCCTGGCGCAGTGGCTGGAGACGCACCCGGCGGTGGAGAAGGTGATCTACCCGGGCCTGCCCTCGCACCCGCAGCATGCCCTAGCCGGCCGGCAGATGAGCGGCTACGGCGGCATCGTCTCGATCGTGCTCAAGGGCGGCTTCGACGCGGCCAAGCGCTTCTGCGAACGCACCAAGCTGTTCACCCTCGCCGAATCGCTGGGCGGCGTGGAGAGCCTGGTCAACCATCCTGCGGTGATGACCCATGCTTCGGTGCCGGTCGCGCGGCGCGAGCAGCTCGGCATCAGCGATGCGCTGGTGCGGTTGAGCGTGGGGGTGGAGGATGTGGGGGATTTGCGCGGGGATCTGGAATGGGCTCTGGCAGGTGACGCGCAATGAGTTCGGTGCGTTTACCGGCGCGCGCCGTGCTGACCTCGCCGCTATCGATGGCGCGCAGTTTCCTGGCGAACCGCGCGCTGACCTATCAGTTGGCAAAGCGCGAAGTGATCAGCCGCTATCGCGGTTCGCTGATGGGCCTGGCCTGGTCGTTCTTCAATCCGCTGCTGATGCTGGCGGTATACACGTTCGTGTTCTCCGTGGTGTTCAACGCGCGCTGGGGGCAGGACACGTCGCATCGCGGTGAGTTCGCGATCATCCTCTTCGTCGGCATCCTGGTGCACGGCATTTTCGCAGAGTGCGTGAACCGGGCGCCGACCCTGATCATCGGCAACGCAAGCTACGTCAAGCGTGTCGTATTTCCCCTGGAAACCCTGCCCTGGGTGGCGATGGGGGCGGCGCTGTTCCATGCACTGGTGTCGTTGGCGGTGCTGCTGATTGCGCAAGTGCTCATCCGCGGCGTGCTGCCGCTGACCGTGCTTTACTTCCCATTGGTGCTGCTCCCGTTGGTGCTGTTCACCATGGGGCTCGCCTGGTTGCTCTCCGCGCTCGGCGTGTTCGTGCGCGACATCGGCCAGATGACCGGGATCCTGACCACGATCCTGATGTTCCTGGCGCCGGTGTTCTATCCGGTCAGCGCGCTGCCCGAGGGGCTGCGCAAGTGGATCTATCTCAACCCGCTCACGTTCATCATCGAGCAGGCGCGCGACGTGCTGATCTGGGGCAATGCGCCGGATTTCGTCGGTCTGACCAAGTACTTCGTCTTCGCCATGCTCGTTGCCTGTTTCGGCTATCTGTGTTTCCGCAAGATGCGTCGGGGATTTGCCGATGTCATCTAATCACTCCTCCGCGGACACGTCGGACCTTGCGATCCGCGTATCCGATGTCGCCAAGTGCTTTCAGGTGTACATGCAGCCGCAGGATCGTCTCAAGCAGGCTCTCTTGCCGCGTCTGTGGCGTTTCCTAGACAGGCCCCGTAATAAAGATTACTACAGCGAATTCTGGGCACTCAAAGGTGTCAACTTCGATGTACGTCGCGGCGATACGGTCGGTGTCATTGGGCGCAACGGTTCGGGTAAGTCGACCTTGTTGCAGATCATCTGCGGAACCCTCCAGCCCACGTCCGGCGAGGTCACCGTGCGTGGCCGCGTCGCCGCGCTGCTGGAGCTGGGCGCGGGCTTCAATCCCGAGTTCACCGGGCGCGAGAACGTCTATATGAGCGCCTCGATCCTCGGCCTTTCGCGAGAGCAGGTGGACCAGAAATACGAGGACATCGTGGCATTCGCCGATATCGGCGATTTCCTCGATCAGCCGGTGAAGACCTATTCCAGCGGCATGTACGTGCGCCTGGCCTTCGCGGTGATCGCGCATGTCGATGCCGATATCCTGGTGATCGACGAGGCGCTGGCCGTAGGCGACGCGATCTTCGTGCAGAAGTGCATGCGCTTTTTGCGCAAGTTCCGCGAGAACGGCACGCTGCTGTTCGTCAGCCACGATACCTCCTCCGTCCTCAATTTCTGCCAGAGCGCCGTATGGCTTGATCGCGGGCAGATGCGCATGCACGGTACCGCCCAGGAAACCTGTAATGCGTACATCGAGTACTGCGCCCAGGAAGTCTATGGCGACACCGTCAAACTGGAATCCAGGCAGACGGGAGGCGCCGCGGCAGCGAGGGCGCCTTCCTTGCCGAGCATCGAAAAGGATCTCAAGGTCCAGCTCTTCGACAACGTGGCCCATTCCGACGGCTGGCAGTCCGGTGTGGCGAGCATCGATTCGGTCGTGCTCTGCAACGAGCAGGGCGAGTCCGTCACGGCCTTCGCAGGCGGCGAACATGTCGTGCTGAAGATCCGTGCGACCGCGCACGAGGCGTTGCAAAGCCCGTTGATCGGGTTCTTCGTCAAGGACCGGCTCGGTCAATCGTTGTTCGGTGAACATACCTATACGCATGTGCAGCCGCCGATGGCGGTCGAGGCACAGACCTGCCTGGAGGCGTCCTTCCGTTTCATCCTGCCACTGCTGCCAAATGGCGAGTATTCGATGACGGTGTCGATCGCCGATGGCGACCCCTACGCCCACACGCAGCACTGCTGGTTGCACGATGCCGTGCTGATTCAGGTGTCTTCGCCCAAGCTTCGCTACGGGCTCGTCGGCATTCCCTTCGAGGAAGTGACGATGAAACGTGTCGGAGCCGAACGATGAATCACGGTGCCATTCCGCCGCTGGTATCGAACGATCCGCGGATCACGGTCGGTCGCTTCACTTATGGCGAGGCGCGATTCAAGGTGTGGACCGAGGCCGAGCGAATCCAGATCGGTGCGTTCTGTTCGATCGCCGAAGGGGTGACCCTCTTCGGAGGCGGCGAGCACCGGTCCGATTGGGTGACGACCTACCCGCTGCGGATCGCCTTTAACTCTCCGGGAGCCGGACAGGACGGCCTGCCGCATACGAAAGGCCCCACCATCATCGGCAACGACGTCTGGATCGGGCATGGCGCCATGGTGCTTTCCGGGGTCACGGTCGGTGACGGCGCGTGCATCGGTGCCGGCGCGGTGGTCAGCAAGGACGTGCCGCCCTACGCCATCGTTGCCGGCAATCCGGCGCGGCTGGTGCGGATGCGTTTCGATGCGCGGAGCGTCGCGCGCCTGCTGGAGATTCGCTGGTGGGACTGGCCGATCGAGAAGATCCGCGCGTTCGAGTCGCTGTTGAGCGATAGCGACATCTCCGCATTCATCGAAGCTGCAGAGCGCAGCGAAGATACTTCCGCAGTTCCTGCGAGGCAGTTTGTCCCATGATCGGATTCGCGTTTTCCTCAAGCATGCTGATGGTCCCGCGCTCGTTGTCGCTCAGTGCTTGGCTGGGCCATATTCCTTTCGCGTCGTGGTTGATCGAGCAGCTCAAGCCGCAGTCGATCGTGGAATTGGGAACGCACCGTGGCGCGTCGTTCCTCGCGCTTTGCCAAGCGGTCGACGAGCAGATGTTGACGGCACGCGTGTTCGCCGTCGATACCTGGGAAGGTGATGAGCATGCCGGGTTCTATGGCGAGGATATCTACAACGAACTGCGCACCTACCAGCAGCGCTACTACGCCGGCATCTCGGAGATGCTGCGGATGCGTTTCAGCGAGGCATTGCATTACTTCGCCGACGGATCGGTGGATCTGCTGCACATCGATGGCCTGCATACCTACGAGGCGGTGAGGGAGGACTTCGAGAGCTGGTTGCCGAAGCTGTCCTCGCGTGCAGTGGTTCTGTTCCACGACACCTGCGTGCGAGAGCGCGAATTCGGTGTCTGGCAGTACTGGGACGAGATCAGTCGGCAGTACCCGTCGTTCGAGTTCACTCACACGCACGGGCTGGGTGTGTTGCTGGTGGGCGAGGACCGAAATCCAGAACTGGTCAAGCTGGCGGAGGTTGCGGCGGATGGCCAATTCGCGCCGATCAACCATCTGTTCGATGCTCTGGGTCGCAGCGTCAAGGGGATGGAAGAGATCGAGCGCCTTTATGTCGCGCTGGCCACAGAGCGCGCGGAAATTGCGCGTCTCACCCAAGAACAACAGCAGACTCAGCAGCGGCAGGCGGAGCTGGGCGCTCATGAGTGGCAGCAATTGCAACAGATGTGTCAGGAGCAGTTGCAGGGCGTGCAACAACTGGCGCAGTCCGTGCAGCAGGTCTCCCAAGAAGTGGAGGCAAGCGGCGCAGCGCAGCGGGCGCTTGTCGACTCACATCTGCAGTCCCTGCAGGCGTCCATTGCGACTGTGGTGCAGCGCTTGGAAAGCCAGGAACAGAAACTGGATCGCGTGCGGCGCCCATGGTGGGCTTCCTGACCGTCTTTCCAGGCTGAGGGGCGGGGCAAGCGCCGAAGCTGTCCCCGCTTCATGTCGGACCCGGCGGCTGTGATGGGTCGTCGTGATGCTCTCCGCTTCTGAGTGGGGTGAGCACGTTTTGGGGTGATTGATCTGCGGCCAATTCGTTTCGTTCGTAACTCCCGCGTCGTAGCGGGGGGGGGGGGGGGCTGGCCCGTGCCACGCTCGCGTGCCGCCTTTTACTGCGCGCTGGGCTGCAGCGCTGTGCGATGGGGGTTGGACGTCGACGGGCGGTGCTGGTGCGGACATCGGTCATTGTCCCGAAATGGTAGAATTTCACGCTAGGCGGTGAGGATGGTGTCTGAGACATTGTGTCCAGGCGCCATCGCAGGATGCCGTCTCATGGGGCTTCAAATGTCGGGGTTGGCGGTCGTCCAAGGGCCCTGTAACGATCGTTTTTTAGGAATGGAAATGGAGCACGTGAAGGCTATCGCGTTTTATCTGCCGCAGTACCACCCCGTGGCGGAGAACTCCGAGTGGTGGGGGCCGGGATTCACGGAATGGACCAATGTCGCCAAGGGCAAGCCGAATTTCGTCGGCCATTACCAGCCGCATATACCCCGTGAACTGGGCTTCTACGATCTGCGCCTGGTCGACAACATGCGTGCGCAGGCGGAGTTGGCGAAGCTGTACGGCGTCCATGGGTTTTGTTTCTATTATTATTGGTTCGATGGCCGTCGCATTCTCGAGCTGCCGCTCGATAATTACCTGAAAAGCGACATCGAGTTTCCGTTCTGCATCTGCTGGGCAAACGAGAACTGGACACGCACCTGGGATGGACTCGAGAAGGACGTGCTGCTGGAGCAGAAGCATGGCGAAGATCAGGATCGTCGGTTCCTTGAGGATATCCTCCCGCTGCTGAGCGACAGGCGCGCCATTCGCGTCGACGGCAAGCCGATCGTGTTGGTCTACCGTGCCGACCTGTTCCCCGATTCCCTGGAGACCACTGCGCGTTGGCGCGATGTCGCCAGGCAGAAAGGCATCGGCGAAATCCACCTGGTGGCGGTGCAGTTCTATGGCATCGTCGATCCGCGCGAATGGGGATTCGATGCCGCCGTGGAGTTTCCGCCGCACACCTTCATTGGTGCCGACAACCGGCTGACGCACCACATCGAGTTCACCAATCCGGAGTTCCGTGGTGGCATTGTCGATTACCGCAAGGTGATCGCGCAGTCCATCGGTCGTCCCAAGCCTGAGTTTCGCTGGTATCGCGGTATCGTTCCGTCCTGGGACAACACCGCCAGACGCCAGCATACCTCGCATATTCTCGCCGAATCCTCGCCGTCGCTCTACGCGTACTGGCTGCGCAAGCTGGTCGAGTACACCCGCGTCAACAACGCGCCCGAGGATCAGGTGATCTTCATCAACGCCTGGAACGAATGGGGCGAAGGGTGCCATCTCGAGCCAGACCTGAAGCATGGCCTTGCCTATCTCGAAGCGACATATGCGGCGTTGTCGGGCGATCGCTCGGAACTGGATGAGGTCCTGAAGGACGAGAGGCTGTTGCGTACACTTGGAGGAGACCGGCTGAAGGCGCTATTGGACGATCGCGATCGCCTCGTGAACGACGTCGTGCTGCTCTCCGCGGAAGTGCGCAGGACAAACCCGCAGGGCATCGAAATGAATTCGCCCTCGCCATCCGGTTTGCGTTCCTTCATTGGTCGATGCCTGCTGCCCTTCCCGCGCCTGCGGGCGTTCGCCGTCCGGGTCTACAACGCATGGAACCGATGAAACCGGTGCGCCGCGTTGCGGTCGTCGCTCATTTTGATGCCGAAGGCTTATTGACCGAGTTCACCCGTCGCCTGCTCGACGAATTACTGTTGCACGCCGAACGTATCGTGCTGGTCTCCACTCGACTGGCGCCGGAGCAGGCCGCCACGCTCGATGCCCGCATCAAGGTGATCGTCCGGGAGAACGTCGGCTACGATTTCTACTCGTTCCGTACCGGCATTTTCGCGGTCGAGGCGCTTTACGCCTATGACGAGTTGATCGTCGCCAACGACAGCGCCTTGACCATCGACCGTGGCGGCATCGGCAAGGCGTTCGCCAAGATGCGCGATGTGGACTGCGATGCCTGGGGAATGACGCAATCGTTCCAGGTGGCTCGCCATCTGCAGTCCTATTTCCTGGTTTTTCGCAAGAATGCGTTCTTCAGCCAGTACTTCGATCGTTTCTGGAGAGACGTGCGTGTGCTGGAGGACAAGTGGGAAATCATTCTTTCCTACGAGATCGGCCTGACCCAATGCCTGCTCAGGAATGGCGCGAAGATCGCGGCCGCCTTCGAGCCGGACGCGAGTCATGAAGGCAAGGTTTCCGCGCGGCTGCAGCGTCGCCACGCCGGTGTCGGCGACCTTTCCTCTCCGAGCAACAAGGAGATCGCGGAAGCCAATCCCGTGCATTTCCTTTGGGATGAGCTCTACCGCAGCTTTGGCTTCATCAAGAGCGAGGTGCTGCGCGACGATCCCAATGGCGTCAACGATGTCGATCTGTCGAGCGTGGTGACCGACCCGCAGCTGCGGGCGATGGTCGAACACGAAGTGCAGCGCATGCGCCAGACGCGCGCCAAGGCAGCGCCCCTTGGCGCGGCGGAGAATGTCCTGGCGTCCAAGGATGAACTCGAGCGTTACGGCGTGCGCTCGATCCTTCCCGGAAGCCTGCGGGCGCGGTTCGCGATCGTCCTGCACCTTTACCATATGGACCTGATCGACAACATCTACGGTTACATGCGCAATGTGATCGTCGACCACGACGTGTTCGTCTCGGTTAAGTCGGTCGCCGACCACCGGGTCGCCGTTCGCTACTTCCAGGAGCGCAACGTCCGCGCCTTCGTTTTCGTGCATCCGAACATCGGGCGCGATGTCGGTCCGTTCGTCAGCCTGCTCAACACCGGTCTTCTCGATCGCTACGATGCAGTCTGCAAGCTTCATTCGAAGAAAAGCGTCTACCACAACGCCGGTGGGCAGTGGCGCGACGATCTGATGAAGTCATTGCTGGGTTCCTCGCTCACGGTGCTGAAGATCCTGCAGGCCTTCGACCACAGACCCGCCTGCGGCATCATCGGGCCGGAGAGCGCGTATGTCTGCAACTCGCGCTTCTGGGGCGGCAACGAGGAGCGACTGCGGGTGCTGGCCGCAGAAACGCATATCGACGACGCGCGCATTCGCCTTGGGTTCTTCGCTGGCACCATGTTTTGGTTCCGGCCCGTGGCGTTGGGTGCCTTGAAAGCGCGGAATATTGCCCTTAGCGAGTTCGATCCTGAGGCGGGTCAACTCGACGCGACGCTTGCCCACGTGATCGAACGCCTCTTCGTTCTATGGATTGAGCAGTCAGGGTATTTCGCAAGTACCACGCGATGCCCGGGCGTCCCGCTCCGCCACGAAGACTACGAAAAGCGTGGGCTTGCCGTCCTGCCAGCTAATGGTGTGAACTAGCACTGTGCACAGCGGGGGGGGGGCAGCGTGATCAGTCGAGTATGGCGTCAGCATCTTTCCAAGTACTTTGCGGCTCTATCGGAGGAGGCGGCGAATTCCGTACTGGAATGTGAGCAGCAGAGATCTTTCGGTTTTCCAATGAGCCTGTACCAGCCGGCGCTACTGGTGGCCAGGCGCCGTTTAAAGGCGCTTATTGGCTCAATGAACATGAGTCATCTCTACCCTGCCTGCGGGCGGACTGGGAGCGCATTCTGCGCGATGCCGGGCATGCCAGTCCGAATAGTGGCTATGCCGGTGTCTTGATTACGGGGGTTTCGGATCAACATGGCTCTTCGCTCCTTCATGCAGGGCTGGTATGAATGTCTTCTGTACATCGTGATTTTGTCGCATCTTTTGCGCTCGATTGCAGTCAGGACATCGTCGCCATGATCGCTCGATTGTTTGAGTTATTCTGCGTCCGAGCCGTCAAGCGAGCGGGCAACTACAACGATGCGAGATTTTCCGCCCTTTTGCGCTGCATAAGTAGGTGCTCCCCCGGGTGGCCAGCATGTCTTACACATGCCGGCTGGCAATACTGCTGTCGCACAAGTGGCCTGCTGCGGTTGAACGGCAATCTTCTCGTCGTACCACAGGTCCGATATCTTGCATCTGGCGAATTTACATGCATTCGTCGATGTCGCTATGTCGCGAAGATGCTATTGCATCGTATGGGATCAACCATTGGTCTTGTGCGGGCAGTGGAGGCTTATGCCAGATGTGGGAGTCTGCGCTTTGCGGACTTCCTGGTGGTATGTCAGTGGACCACCTTTAGTGTGCCAAGGCTGCGCGACATCAGGTCATTGGAATCGCCGATGTGCAACCATGCCGAACTTTGAATATCAGCATGCTGGCAATTGCCTGCATTCTCGTTCTTAACAATGGCCGCCTAAGGCCTGGATCATAGAAATTCATGAACGACCGCCACTCAATTCACTCCCCCGATATTCAGCCGACGTCGCCATCAAGTCGGTATGCGGCCGTGGCAGCTTTCCTGCTCGTAATATTGATGGTGACGCCTTGGGCGCCCGCTATGCCCTTCGCTGGATTGGATGGCTCTTGGAGCTATGCGATGAACGTCGCTACGGCCCAGCATATGCGCTTTGGCCAAGACATCATCTTTACCTTCGGACCTCTGGCGTCCATCTTTACCCGGGTCTACCACCCCGCGACCGACATGCTGATGATCGGCGGATCGCTACTAATAGCGGTTGCGCTTTTTGCCGGCATTTGGGCATGGCTAGCGCCGCATCGGCGCTGGTTGCTGCTGTGGTTGCCAGTGCTTATCAGCTTTTGCTGGGGGCGCGATGCGCTGTTCTTGTTCCTTCCGCTTTTATTGCCTTGTGTCGCCAGTGTCGGCGTGGAGCGTGGCCGGCCCATAACTATGACTTTGGCTCTTTTGGCTGCCGCCAACGCGATTTTGCCGCTGGTTAAGGGTAACTTTGGCGTAATGGTTGGAATTTCGACTATTGTGGCTATCTTGATCTGCTTGCGGTCGTCGCCACGCAGCGCGCTTCTAATTATCGTGGTGGAAGTGGGGGCGCTGATTTGCGCCTGGTTGCTTGCTGGACAACGAATAGATGATCTGCCTGGTTACTTTCTCGCGCAATTGCCGATCATCTCTGGATATACTGGCGCTATGTCGGTGCCTGGAAATGGGCTTGATATCGTCGTGTTCATGCTTGCGGCGACTCTCCTGCTAGGTATTTCGATGCTGAGCCGTCTGCGCCGGCACTGGTATCTTCCTGTGCTGTTCGCGGCCTATCTATTTGTGTGCTTCAAGACGGGGTTTGTCAGGCATGACGGCCATGCATTAACCGCCGGAATGGGCTTGGCTTATGTGGGCTTCCTCTTTTGGTTGGGGCCGACCAGCGGCGATGGCCGCGGTCCAGTCGCTTTTGCCACCGGGTTGATCGGCTGGGCATTGATTGCGTCTTCTTATCAGCCGGTGGGGCTGGAGGGCTCGGTATCCCGTTTCACCGAAATGGTGACGGAAAGTGCACGTGGTGCATGGGTGCGCCTGAATAACTCAGGCGCCTTGCAAGCGCAGTTTGAACGCCATGTTGCACAACTGGCGGCACATCCACCATTCGTGCGCAGTCAAGAACCGGCGGATGTCTATCCCGTTGAATTGACGCCGTTGCTGGCGACAGGGGCTAACTGGAAACCACGGCCGATCTTGCAGAGCTATTCCGCTTACACTCCTGGCTTGGTGATGATCAATGCTGAGCATTTGGTTCGTAACCCGCCTTCACGGATCTATTTTGCTCTATCCCCAATCGACAATCGTTATCCTTCGCTCGATGACGGCGCTAGTTGGCCGGCACTACTAGGCAGCTATACCTTGAAGCAACTGAACAGCGACTTCGCTGTGCTTGAGCGTGCGTTGCCAACCAAGGCGCCGCTGACTCCTGTTGTGCAACGTCAGGTAGATGCAGTCTTGGGTGAGGATGTGGCCGTCGCTGATTCGGAACATCCGGTATGGGTCACTGTAGATATTCAGCCGACCCTGCTTGGAAGATTGGTTGCTCTGCTTTACAAGTTGCCCGAATTGTCGATGCGCGTGCGCTATGTTGATGAGGCAACAGCTGATTTCCGCTTCATTCCTGGTATGGCACGTAGTGGTTTCCTGCTATCGCCGACGGTTAGAGATGCCAAGGACTTCGCGGCGTTGAGTTCGCATTATCGAGCGAATCTACTTGGTCAACGCCGGGTGGCCGCGCTTAGCATCGCCGGAGCCCGGGGCACGCGCTGGCTCTGGCGCCATAGTTATCGTTTGGTTTTTTCGCGTCTGGATATACCCGCGTCCGCGTCGGTTGATGAGGTTCTGGCTGGTGCCAGGACGCCTAGCGCAGGCCCGTCTTCTTTCGCCATCGGGGGGCAGTGCCGTATCGACGAGATCGATGGCCGGCCTGTCGGCGGCGCACCTTCTGCACTCGTCAAGCCAATGGTTGTGATTCGGGGCTGGGCCGCCCTTGATGCGGAGCATGGCAGGCCGAATCAGGGGGTTCGGCTGCTGATGAGTTCGGGTGGATCGGAATTCGGCACATTGCCTGCCTATCGTGTGTCACGTCCTGATGTCGCTCGTCACTTCAACCATCCCGAACTCGAATACTCAGGTTTTGAAGCCTATGTGGATGTGCGGCAGCTACCGGTAGACTCCCATATACAGATTCTTCAAAAAAATGGCGACCGGTGGCTGCTATGCAGCGGTGTCACAGCAGCTACTCACCGCGCCGACGGAGGGGAGTAGCACGCGCAGTAGCGACATAGTCCAAGATCTGCGCGCGATACTGCTATCACTTGGGTGCCCGAGCCCTTGTCAAATCTCCCGCGCGTAGTTTGCGTCATGCCTTTGAGTAGCTAACAAAACTGCTGCGCAGCCGCCAAGTGGCCGGACGGTTATATGCCACTAGTTGTGATCTCTCATTAGGTTGTTCATCCGGGGCGTCTCTGGAAGATGGGGTTACCAAGCCAACCCAGCCCCCAGGAGCCCCGGATGGAGCTGCATAAACATGCCCGTTGAACCCACGCGGTCGAGGCCTGGTTGTGGATCGCATCCTTGTTCAGGGGCTGCGCGTGGAAGAAGCAGCGCATACGGCCGGTGTCAGCGTCCGAACAGCCTACAAATGGCTCAAGCGCTTCAAGGAATAGGGGCGCAAGGCTTGACCGACCGCACATCCAGCCTCACGACTGCCCCCATGCCACGTCTCAGCGCGTCGTGGATCAGGTCATCTCACTGCGCCATTCACGCCACACGTATCGGCAGATCGCCGAGCGGTTGCCTGTGGCGCCGAGTACCATCGCGCGGTTGCTGCGCCGCGCCGGCCTGCACCGGCTGGCGGATCTGGAGCCGGCCCTGCCGCGCAATCGCCATGAGTACGCCCAACCCGGCCAACTGCTGCATCTGGACCTCAGAAGCTTGCCCGTTTTCGCCAACCCGGCCGCCGCGTGACCGATGATCGGACGGTCACTTCCCGTGGCACTGGCTGGGAGTACGTCCACCTTGCCATCGACGACCACTCCCGCGTGGCCTTCGGCACCATCGAGCCCGATGAACGCGGTATCAGTGTCTGCAGGTCACTGATGCAAGCGGTTCGCTACTACCGCAGCCTGGGCGTGCGCTTGTAGCGCGTGTTGACCGACAACGGCGCCTGCTACACATCACGCCTCTGTCGACGCCTTGTCCGATGGCTCGGCCTGCGCCATCTGCGAACCCGACCCTACACGCCGCGCACTGATGGCAAGGCCGAACGGCTGGTGCGGACCAGCCTGCGAGAACGGGCCCATGCGCGCTTTTATATCGAGTCCACACAACGCGCCAACGCCCTCCTGGGCTGGCTGCATCACTACAACTGGCATCGACCACACGCTAGCCTCGGCTACAAGTCTCCCATCTCGCGAATTCCAATGAACAACGTGGTGAGTTTACGCAACTAGCACACAGCGGTTCCTGCACGCCGTCCAAACCCCTCTGGAGGCTGCTCGCGACGTCTTGTTCACCCCTCTTGGCTTCAGTGCTATTTCGCTCACGGTTGTTGCTTTTTCGCCTCGATCGTAATGCTCCATCCCGGCGGGTTGATGGGGATTGTGTGTGTACCTGGTTGCTCAAGGTCGGAGGCGTGGTCACGCCAGGAGAAATCGCTGAGTGCGGCCCGCCTCTGGAACTGAGGATTGTTGAGTGCCACTAGGCAGATCAGCGCCGAGACGATCGCCGTTGCGCGGAAGCGACTTCCAGTGCTGCGCAGTGCTAGCCAGACCACCCACCACCACACTACTTTTATGAGATAAAAATAACGATCGGCTGCGCTTGGTTGGTAAATCTGTTGCAAATCCGTGATGCGCAGGGCGGAAGCGATGGTTTCAAGTATGGCGAAGACTGCGAACCCCATGACCTGCAGCCGCGCGTGGCCATCGATTCGCTTTGAGAGCACCAGCGTCCCGATGAGTAGTGCGTAGAGTGCCAGCCAACTAGTGCCGGTAAGGAAGTCATTACCGAACATATGGATAGGAACTAGCTCGGTGAAGGTGGCATTTATGAGCTTTAACAAGTCATGGTGCGTGGCGCTTTCCGTCGGCGGTGCTGCCAACAGCACGCCTGTCTGGATTATCGCTCCCAGCCCCAGAGCCAATAACGCTGGCCAGTCACGCTCACTTAGGAAACTACGCAAGGCTCCGTCGAATGGATCATAGGACAACTGCCTAGCCATCCAACTGGATGCCAACATGCCTGTGATGATGATCGAGAGAAGAATTGAAAAGGGGCCTGTCAATGCCATTAAAAGTATGCCTATGACGCGCAGCCATCCTAGGGTGTTGGCGTAGCGTGGAGATGCAGGCGAGAGACAGCAGGCACCTAATGCGAATTGCAGGAACCACTGTGCGTTAGTGATCGTACCGAAGATCTCACCGCTGGTCGGAACCGCCAGGCATGACAACGCAACTACCCAGGCTGGTACGTACAAGCGCAACTTCTGGCAGGTCAGGGTAATCGCTGATGCGCTCAAGGCGATGGCAAATGCGTTGTATACCAAGGGTGCCTTAGTAATGGATATCCATGATGCAACCCAGGCCACCAATCTAGGAATGGCATGCAGGTAGCCAGCGTAAGGAACCCAAAGTTGAGGCAGCTTATGCCCGAACTGTTGCTGAAAAAAGATGGTGGCGTCTTCGGCCCAAAACTGGGGATGGCTTAGCGCATCGTTGCTCTTGTAAGCGATCACGAGCAGGATCACCAAGAACATAGATGCCTGTGGTTGAGCAATCTGTGACTGGCGATGGAGGAGGGGCGGAGGACGCTTTGTCATACGATAAGCCTGTTCAGTTCATGGTGCGTGGCGAAGCGAACGAAAGACGCTTGTGCCCGAGATAGCTAGTGATGACCGGCGCCGCGACTCCAATGGCGTGTGCGATGGTTTCGTTGTGAAAATCAATGCCAAGTGTCGGTAGCAGCCAGCGAGCAAGCAACAGGCTGATAAGGATCGTCTGGCCAAGAGCCACCAGATTAATCGCCGTAAACCAGAGCATCTGATGATGTAGGCGATTTCTGGCTTGATTGAATACAAAAATTTTGTTGAGCGTGAACGCCGATATCATGCCCAGTACATACGCGATGATGATGGCTGGTACATAGGCGATCCAATGGCTCAGAACCATGCGGGAGCCAAAGTTCACTGCGGCAGCCAACCCACCCGCGATCAGGAACAGGAGGAATTGCCGGGACAGGATTGGCCCCTTCACCGCTTTTCCGTCCCCAGTGCGGCCGTATCGGCCAGGGTCCGGCCGACCGCGATGCTCTCGTTGATCGAGCGATCTTCCGGGTAGTAGTACGCCGTATCCGCCATGTAGAAGCCCGCCAGCGGCGTCTTCATCGGCGGCAGCATGTCCTGGAATCCCGGCGGGCAGATGGTCTGCGCATACTCGTAGCGATGGCAATGGGTCGCGCGGATCCACTCCGGCTTGAAGTCCGGATTGATCATCGGCAAGTAGCTGATGACTTCGTCGATCAGCTGCTGGTTGCTCCACTGCCATTTCGGATGGGTCTTGGGCATGTAGTAGGGCGCATACACGATGTGCTCGCCCGGGCCCTTGCCGGGGTTGAGGTTGCTGTATTCGATCAGGCCGGGGATGGAGATCCGCTCGTCGCTGATGTTCATCCAGAAGTTCTCGCTGACCGGCTTGGACAGTTTCAGGATCACGCAGGCGACGGGGATGTTCTCGATCGCAGCGACTTGGTCGGCGAAGGTCTTGGGCAGGCCGGGCACCATACCGGGCACGTACTGGATCGGTGCCGTCGACACCACGCCATCGTAGGCATGATGGCCGTCGCGGGTGCGGATGCCGGTGACCTTGCCGTCGACCGAGACGGCCTCTTCGATCGGTTGCGACAGCAGGATGCGTCCGCCCAGGCGCGTCACTTCCGCGGCCATGCGCTCCAGCAGCACGGCTGAGCCGCCTTCCAGATAGCCCATGCTTTCGTTGAACAGGTTGCGCCGCGACAGCGCCACGCGCTTGATGCGGGTGCCGATCCATGAGGCGGACAGGTCGTTCTGGTATTCGAAGAACTTCAGCGCGAAGGCCTTCTCCCACATCACCTTGTAGGCCTTGGGGCCGATCCAGCGGGTGATCCAGTCGCGCGCGTTCTCCTTGTCCAGCGCGGTCCAGTCGCTGATGCCCTTGGTGTGCATGACGTGCAGGGCGTAGCGGATCTTGTCGACCAGCCCCAGGTGCGGGAAGCCGAGCAGCGCGAACGGCGTGCCCCACTTGTGCAGCTTGCCCTGGTAGTAATACCCCATCTTGGTGTCCGTCCAGTGCAGGCGGTCGGACAGCTTCAGGTCCTCGAGCAGCTTGAACAGCGGGAAATCGGTCTTGCAGATGAAGTGGTAGTAGCGCTCGATGCGCAGGCCGTCGAAATCGAAGTCCGCGGACATGCCGCCGATGCGGTCGTCACGCTCGTAGACGTCGACCTGGTGGCCCTTCTTCAGCAGTTCCATGGCAGCCATCAGGCCCATGGGGCCGCTGCCGACGATCGCGAATGTACTCATGGTTCTAGTCTCGTATGACGGTTCAGCGCTTGAGCACGATGTGGCTGTAGCGCGGGTCGGTATAGCTTTCGCGGATCGCGTCTTCGAACGGGGTCTGGCGCACGCCGAACACCGCTTCGGTATCGACGCCCTTGAAGTCGTCGCCGGCGCTCAGCGCCTTCAACTGGTCGGCGGTGAACGGCGGCTTGGAGCTGAAGAGCGAGTACACGCGCAGCAGGAAGGCGAAGAAGCCGATCGGGATATGCACGATCAGGGTATGCAGCTTCTTGACCCGCTTGATCGTCTTGATGATGTCGACATAGTCCACGCGCGTATCGCCGACGATGTCGTAGACATCGCCGTCGGGTTCGCGCTCGATGCACTTGGCGATGCAACGGCAGAAGTCGCGCTCGTACAGCGGCTGGCGCATGAACCGGCCATCGCCCGGGATCGGGAACACCGGCGTCTTTGCCATGAAGCGCGACAGCCAGCCCAGGTGCTTGGGGTCGAACCAGCCGAACATCAGGGTCGGGCGCAGCACACAGTGGCGCAGGCCGCTGGCGACCACCATCTCTTCCTGTGCGCGCTTGGTGTTGGTGTAGTCGTCCTTGGCCACCGAGTTCACCACCGAGGAACTGATGTGCACCAGATACGGCACCTTCGCCGCGCGGCAGGCGTCGAGCACGTGCGCGGTCGCGGTCAGGTTGTTGCGGGTGAACAGGTCGGTGGTCTTGCCGGTGATCTGCGCGTGCAACTGGGCGACGCAGGCCGCACCCTCGAACTCGCGCGCCCACTCGCCGGGCTCGGCCAGATCCGCCTCCACCACGCGCACCGCCGGATGCAGATCGCGCAGGATCTGCAGGTTGTGCGCATGCTTGTCGATCGCCACCAACTGGGTGTAGCCCTGCTGCTCCAGTTCGACGATCAGGTTCTGGCCGACCAGGCCCGCGGCGCCGGTGATGACGATCTTGGCGTGTTTGTCGGTCATGTCAGAGCTTGATCCTGCGGAAAACGAATTCGGGAATGGACTTGATGACGAACATGATCGCCCACCAGAAACCGGGCAGGTAGGCGACCGCGCGGCGGCCGTCGACCGCGCGCAGGATGCCCTTGGCGATCTGGTCGGGCTTGGCCCACAGCGCGCCCTTCTTGAAGGCTGCGGTCATCGGCGTATCGACGAAGCCTGGCTTGATCGTGAGCACGTTGATGCCCTCCGGGCGCAGGCGCTGGCCGAGGCCGCTCAGGTAGGCGCTGACCGCGGCCTTTGCGCTGCCGTACAGGTAGTTGCTGGCGCGGCCGCGGTCGCCGGCGACCGACGAGATCACCGCCAGCGTCGCGCCCGCGCGCAGGCGCGGCACCAGCGCGGCGCACAGTGCGATCGTCGAGGTGCCGTTGGTGGCGAACTCGCGCATCGACAGCTCCACGGAGGCGTCGCACGCGGTCTGGTCAGGCAGTGTGCCGTGGGCGATCAGCACCACGTCCACGCCGCCCAGCGCGGCCCAGGCGGCATCGAAGGCCGCGGCATGGCTGGCGCCATCGTTGACGTCGAGCACGCCGACGCTGGCCTTGCCGCCGCGCGCCGACAGGTCCGACGCGATCGCGTCCAGGCGCGCGGCCTGGCGGCCGAGCAGGTGGAGGGCCGCGCCGCGCGCGGCGTAGTGCCGGGCGGTGGCCTCGGCGATGGCCGAGGTGGCGCCGATGATGAGGACGCGTTGCATGTTCACTCCGTGACCCGGCGCCAGAAGCCGGAAGAAAAGCGGGGATCGAGATAGCGGCTGAAGTCCTGCCAGCGGGCATAGGCGCGCTGGAACGAGGCGGCGGACATGCGCGCGTCCTTGGCAGGGTACAGAGCGCCGCCGGCGGCGTCGACAATCCGGTCCAGCCGCTCCAGCAGGCGCAGCACGTCGGCGCCGTCGTTGGGAAAGTCCAGCGCCAGCGTGGTGCCCGGACGCGGGAAGGACAGCATGCCGCGCGCAGGGAGGTCGCCGAATTCCTTCAGCACGGCCAGGAAGGAGCCGCTGCCGCTGCGGGCGATTTCCGCCAGCAGCGCATCCACGCCGTCGCGTGCGGTGGCCGGCGGCAGCACGCACTGGTACTGCAGGAAGCCGCGCGGGCCGTACATGCGGTTCCAGTGGCGGATGCCGTCCAGTGGATAGAAGAACGGCAGCAGGTGGCTGAGCCGGCGCTTGCTGCGCGCGGGCTGGCGCCAGTAGTACAGCGCGTTGAACGGCCGCAGCGACAGCTTGTTGACCAGCGAGACCGGCGGGGTCAGCGGCATCGCCAGGCCCTTGCCGGGCGAGGCCGGGCGCTCCTCGGGCAGGCCCGCGCAGTGATCGGCGCGGGTGAAATGGCCGCGGCCGCGGGCGCGGCCGCTGGCCAGGCAGTCGATCCAGGCGACACTGTATTCGTGGCTGTCGGCCGAGGCGGCGGACAGCGCGAAGAACTCGTCGAGCGAGCCGAAGCGGATGTTCTCCGTCTCCAGCGCCGGGCCCGGCACGCGGCGCAACTGGATCTCCGCCCAGGTGATCAGCCCGGTCAGGCCGAGTCCGCCGACCGTGGCCGCGAACCAGCCCTCGGCATCGGCGTCCGGCGTGCACAGGCGACGGCTGCCGTCGCTGCGCAGCAGCTCGAAGGCGAGCACGTGGTGGCCGAAGTTGCCGGTGCGGTGATGGTTCTTGCCGTGCACGTCGTTGGCAATGGCGCCGGCCACGGTGACGTAGCGGGTGCCCGGCGTCACCGGCAGGAACCAGCCCTGCGGCAGCGCCAGATCGATGATCTCGGCAAGGGTGACTCCCGCCTCGCAGCGCAGCCGGCCGGACGCGGGGTCGAAGCCGATGAAGCGGTCCAGGCCGCGCGCGCACAGCAGGGTGCCGTCCGGATCGAGGCAGCTGTCGCCGTAACTGCGGCCGTTACCACGCGGCAGCGCGTGGCCGGCGAAGGACGGCAGGGCGGCCGCCCGGTCGGCGATCGGCAGCAGCGTCTGCGTCGCCTGCGGGTAGCGTCCCCAGGACTGCCCGGCATCGGCCATCAGATGGCGCTCAGCGCGAACAGCCCGCACAGCACCACGACCACCTGGCTGACCCGGTCGGTGGCGGCGAAGACGATCGGGTCGTCATGCATGTCGCCGCGGTGCGCCACGATCCAGACCCGGCTGACCCAGTACAGCAGCACCGGGCAGATCAGCCACAGCAGCTTCGGATGCCGGTACAGCTGCACGCTTTCCGGGCTGTTGATGTACAGCGCCATCACCATGACCGCGATGTAGCCGGCCGCCGCGCCCATCGACTGCAGCAGCACCAGGTCTTCCACCGAATAGGCGCGACCGCTGGCCTTGGTCTTGCCGCTGCCGAGCATCGCGTGCAGTTCGGTGTAGCGCTTGAGCAGTGCCAGCGAGAGGAAGATGAACATCGAGAACGCCAGCAGCCAGAACGACAGTTCCAGGTCGATGGCCACCGCGCCGCCGATGATGCGCACGGTGTACAGCGCCGCCAGCAGCACCACGTCGATCATCACGATGCGCTTGAGCCGCAGCGAGTACGCCAGCGTCATCACGTAGTAGATCAGCAGGACCAGGGTGAAGTGCAGGTTGCAGGCCAGCGACAGCGCCAGTCCGGCCACGGTCAGCGCGGGCGCGGCGAACAGGCCCTGCAGCAGCGGCAGGCGGCCGGCGGCGAACGGCCGCTTGCGCTTGCGCGGATGCTGCCGATCCGGCGTCAGATCAAGCAGGTCGTTGAGCACGTAGACGCCGGAGGCGCACAGCCCGAACGCGACCATGGCGATCACCGACTGCAGGACCGATTCGCCCTCCAGGAAGCGGTGTGAAGTCAGCAGCGGCACGAACACCAGCAGGTTCTTCAGCCACTGGTGCAGGCGCAGCGCCTTGAGCCAGGCGCGGGCGCGCGGCGGCGCCGGCCAGTGCCCATGCACGGTGGTGCGCTGTGCGGCGGCCACACGCAAGCCGTTGCCGTTGTTGACCACCCAGGCACCACCGGCCTTGTCCCACACGTGCAGATCCACGCGGCCATTGCCGGCGTAGTCGAAATTGCCTTCGCCGAATCGCTGCACCAGCACGTCGGCCTTGTTGCGGCCGGACAGGTTGCGCTGGCCGTCGCTGGCGATGACTTCCTCGAACAGGTCCAGGTGCGCGGCGATCGGCGCGACCAGCAACTGGTCGGAGGCGGTACACAGCACGCGCGGGCGCTGCGGCGTGGTGCGCAGCAGCTCCAGGACGTGCTCGTTGTAGGGCAGGGTCTCGGCCGGGAGCGTGACCCGCGCGGCCAGTTCGCGCTTCAGCGCGGCCTTGCCGCGCAGCAGCCACAGCGGCAGCATGAACACGTACAGCGGATTGCGCGCCAGCAGCGCCAGCAGGGACTCATAGAGAATGTCCGAATTCAGCAGAGTACCGTCCAGATCCACGCAGAGCGCGCGCCCTGAAACAGCCGGGCGGTCGGCGGGAGAGCTGGGTGGGAGGGACATGCTGCGGCCTGGGGATGCATAGCGGGGCCGCGATTATAACCAGCGGTTCAGGCGGCCTGGCGTCGCTGCAGGAATTCGGTCGCGCCCATCGCCAGGGCACCGACGGCGACCGCGTACCAGAGCGTCACCAGCCGCGCGGCCACCGCGACCGCGATCGCATCGGCGGTGGCGACGCCCAGCCGGTCCAGCATCAGCACGATCGCCAGTTCTGTGGTGCCGACCCCGCCTGGAACGAAGGACAGCGCGCCGATCAGCATCGCCAGCGGGTAGATGCCGAATGCGACCACCGGATCCAGCTCCAGGCCCAGGCCACGGCACATCCCGACGAAGACCGCCGAGGTCAGGCCCCAGGCGCCGGCGCCCGCGATCAGGCTGCGCACCATCTGTGCGGTGCCCAGGCAGGCACGCAGTTCCACGGCGGCGAACACGGCGAACTGGACCGTCCTCCGCAGCCAGCGCCCGGGCAGGCGGTGTCCCATGCCCTCCAGCCAGGCCAGCAGGGCCGGCCAGGCAGCGGCGCCGAACAACAGGGCGACGAAGCCCAGCACCACCGCGGCGAGGGTGCCCAGGGTGGGGAAGACCGGCGCGGCCAGCAGCGACAGTGCCAGGATCACCAGCAGATCGGAGGCGCGCTCGAATACGAACACCGCCAGCGTCCGCCCTGCCGGCACACCCATACGTGCGAAATAGCGGATGCGCAGCAATTCCCCGGCCTTGCCCGGGGTGGCGGTCAATGCGAAACCAGCCAGATAGGCCGTCCATCCCAGCCAGAACGGCACCGCATGACCCTGCCGCTGCAGCAGCCAGCGCCAGCGCCAGAAGCGGAACAGATAGCTGGCCGAGACCGGCAGCACCGCCAGCGCCAGCAACGGCCAGATCGCGCCGAGCCGGGCGAACGTGCCGTTGCCGCGGTCGATCCACCACAGGGCGGCCAGGTAGCCGCCGCACAGCAGTACGACGAACAGCGCCAGACGATCCGCACGGTGGCGCGGCGCGGGCACGCCGTCGGCGCCGTGCGGCATCATCCCCGGGTCCCCGCGACGGCTCAGCCCAGCGCCTTTTCCAGCTCCGGCAGCACCGTGAACAGGTCGCCGACCAGGCCGATGTCGGCGATCTCGAAGATCGGCGATTCCGGGTCCTTGTTGATCGCGACGATGGTGCCGGCGTCCTTGATGCCGGTCAGGTGCTGGATGGCGCCGGAGATGCCGACCGCCACGTACAGCTCCGGCGCGATGATCTTGCCGGTCTGGCCGACCTGCAGCTCATTTGGCACGTAGCCGGCGTCGACCGCCGCGCGGGAAGCGCCGACCGCCGCGCCCAGCTTGTCGGCGAGCTGGTAGACGATCTGGAAGTTCTCCGCCGAGCCGACGCCGCGGCCACCGGACACCACGCGCGTGGCGCTCTGCAGGTCGGGGCGGTCGGACTTGCCGGCGGCGAGGCCGACGAAGCGGGTGTGGCTCGGCAGCGTCGCGTCCACGCTGGCCGCTTCGACCGCCGCGCTGCCGCCCTGTGCCGCTTCCGGCCAGGAGGCGCTGCGCACGGTGGCGACCACGATCTGGTCAGCCGGCGCCTGCACGCTGATGATGGCGTTGCCGGCGTAGATCGGGCGCTTGAACGCGTAGTCGCCGTCCACGGCCATCAGGTCGGAGATCTGGTTGACGCCGAGCAGGGCGGCCACCACCGGCATCAGGTCCTTGCCGAACGTGGTGGAGGGGCCGAACACGTGGGTGTAGCCTGCCGCCAGGGCAGCGATCTGCGGACCCAGCACCTGCGCGATGGCGTGTTCGTTGGCGGCATTGGCGACAGTGAGGACGCGGGCCACGCCGGCGATCTGCGCGGCCTGGGCAGCCACCGCGGCCGGATCGGCGGCCAGCACCACGATGTCGATGGCCTCGGCCGACAGCGCCTGCGCGGCGCTGACGCACTTGGCGGTGGCGGCGTTGAGCTGCCCGTTGAGATGTTCGGCGACGACGAGGATCTTGGCCATTACAGCAACCCCTTGTTCTTCAGTGCGGCCACCAGTTCGGCGGCATCCTTGACCATCACGCCGCGGCTGCGCTTGGCCGGCGGGGCGTAGTGGGTGGTGGTGAGGCTGTCGTTGGCCTGCACGCCCAGGTCGGCGAAGGCCAGCGTCTGCAGCGGCTTGCTCTTGGCCTTCATGATGTCCGGCAGCTTGATGAAGCGCGGCTCGTTCAGGCGCAGGTCGGTGGTGACCACCGCCGGCAGGTCCACTTCCAGGGTCTCCAGGCCGGCGTCGACCTCGCGGGTCACCGTGGCTTTGCCGTCGGCCACCACCAGCTTGCCGGCGAAGGTCGCCTGCGGCCGGCCCCACAGCGTGGCCAGCATCTGCCCGGTCTGATTGGCGTCGTCGTCGATGGCCTGCTTGCCGAGGATCACCAGGTCCGGCTGCTCCTGCTCGACCAGCTTGAGCAGGGTGCGCGCGGCGGTCAGCGGCTGGATCGCCGCGTCGGCGACCACGTGGATGGCGCGGTTGGCGCCCATCGCCAGGCCGTTACGCAGGTGCGCGGCGGCGTCGGCCGGGGCGATGGTGGCGACCACCACCTCGCTGGCGATGCCGGCGTCGCGCAGGCGCAGCGCCTCTTCCAGGGCGATTTCGTCGAACGGGTTGGCGGAGAGCTTGACGCCCTCGGTCACCACGCCGGAGCCGTCCGGCTTGACCTGGATGCGGACGTTGTAGTCCACCACGCGCTTGTAGGCGACGAGGATTTTCATCGTGTACGAGATCCTTCAGCAGTGCGGGAAGGCCCGGCCGCGGCGGCTGGCACGGGGCAGTCGGAGGATTCTAACCGGGCGCGGGGGACCATGCGAGGGCGTATGGTGGGCCATTCGGCGGGTCGTGGTCGCCGCATGCGGCGCCCACGACCGGTTCATATAAAGCGTATATCCTGTGTCGTTTGAATATCAGGCGCCGACGGCGCCGAATCAGGAGAGACACACAGTGGCGACTTGGCTCGTGACCGGCGGTGCCGGTTTCATCGGCGGTAATTTCGTGCTCGAGGCGGTGGCGCGCGGCATCCGTGTGATCAACCTGGACGCGTTGACCTATGCCGGGAACCTGAACACGCTGGCGTCCCTGGACGGCAACCCGGACCATGTATTCGTGCACGGCGATATCGGCGACCGCGAGCTGGTGGGCCGCCTGCTCGCCGAGCACCAGCCCGACGCCGTGGTCAATTTCGCCGCCGAAAGCCACGTGGATCGCTCGATCGACGGGCCCGGTGCCTTCATCCAGACCAACGTGGTCGGCACCCTCGGTCTGCTGGAGTCGGTGCGCGATCACTGGAAGGCGCTGCCTGAAGACCGCCGCGACGCGTTCCGCTTCCTGCACGTGTCCACCGACGAGGTCTACGGGACGCTCGGCGAGACCGGCAAGTTCAGCGAAACCACGCCGTATGCGCCGAACTCGCCGTACTCGGCGTCCAAGGCCGCGTCCGACCACCTGGTGCGCGCGTTCCACCATACCTACGGCCTGCCGGTCCTGACCACCAACTGCTCCAACAACTACGGCCCATACCACTTCCCCGAAAAGCTCATCCCGCTGGTGATCGCCAAGGCGCTGGCCGGCGAGCCGCTGCCGGTGTATGGCGATGGCAAGCAGGTGCGTGACTGGCTGTTCGTCGGTGACCACTGCGAGGCGATCCGTACCGTGCTGGCCAAGGGCAAGGTCGGCGAGACCTACAACGTCGGCGGCAATTCGGAGAAGCAGAACATCGAGGTGGTGCAGGCGATCTGCGCGCTGCTGGACGCACGGCGTCCGCGCGAAGACGGCAAGCCGCGCGCCAGCCAGATCACTCACGTCACCGACCGGCCCGGCCACGACCGACGCTACGCCATCGACGCCTCCAAGCTGAAGAACGAACTGGGCTGGGAGCCGCAGTACACCTTCGAACAGGGCATCGCGCTCACCGTGGACTGGTACCTGAGCCACCAGGACTGGGTGCAGGGCGTGCTCGATGGCAGCTATCGGCTGGAACGCATCGGTACCGCGGCATAACGCCAGTCCCTCGCAAGAGTCCGCCCATGCGCGTGCGGACTTCACCAGGAAATACCTCATGACACAACGCAAGGGCATCATCCTCGCTGGCGGCTCCGGCACGCGGCTCTACCCGATCACCAAGGGCGTCAGCAAGCAACTGCTGCCGGTGTACGACAAGCCGATGATCTACTACCCGCTCAGCGTGCTGATGCTGGCCGGCATCCGCGAGGTGCTGATCATCAACACCCCGCACGAGCAGGCGCTGTTCCAGGCGCTGCTGGGCGATGGCGCGCAGTGGGGCATGGACATCCAGTACGCGGTACAGCCGAGCCCGGACGGGCTGGCCCAGGCCTACCTGATCGGCCGCGACTTCGTCGCCGGCAAGCCGAGCTGCCTGGTGCTGGGCGACAACATCTTCCACGGCCATGGTCTGACGGACACCCTGCAGCGTGCCGATGCGCGGCAACAGGGCGCAACCGTGTTCGGCTATTGGGTCAACGATCCCGAGCGCTACGGCGTGGCCGAGTTCGACGCGTCCGGCAAGGTCATCGACATCGAGGAAAAGCCGGCCAAGCCGCGCTCCCACTACGCGGTCACCGGCCTGTATTTCTACGATGGCCAGGCCAGCGACCATGCCGCGGAGCTGAAGCCATCGCCGCGCGGCGAACTGGAGATCACCGATCTCAACCGCCGTTACCTGGAAGCCGGCGAACTGCACCTGGAAGCGTTGGGCCGAGGCTACGCGTGGCTGGATACCGGCACCCACCAGTCGCTGCACGAGGCCTCCAATTTCATCGAGACCATTCAGTCGCGACAGGGCCTGCAGGTGTGTTGTCCGGAAGAGATCGCCTTCGGGCAGGGATGGATCGACGCGGCGCAGCTGGAGAAACTTGCCGCTCCACTGCGCAAGAACGCTTATGGCACCTATCTGCATGAACTGGCTGTACGAGGAACCGTTCCGTGAAAGTGATTGAAACCAATCTGCCCGGCTGCGTGGTGATCGAGCCGGCGGTGTTCGGCGACGCGCGTGGCTATTTCTTCGAGACCTGGAACGCCGAGCGCTTCGGCGAGCACGGGCTGCCCACCAAGTTCGTGCAGAGCAATGTCTCCACCTCGGCCAAGGGCGTGCTGCGTGGCCTGCATTACCAGTGGCCGCGGCCGCAGGGCAAGCTGGTCAGCGTGCTGGAGGGCGAGGTGTACGACGTCGCCGTCGACATCCGCCATGGCTCGCCGCACTTCGGCCGCTGGGCCGCGGTGGTGCTGAGCGCGGAGAACAAGAAGCAGTTCTGGATTCCGGAAGGCTTCGCGCACGGGTTTGCCGTGCTGTCGGAGCGGGCGGTGTTCAGCTATCTGTGCACCGACGTGTACGTCAAGGAAGCCGACGCCGGCGTGCGCTGGGACGATGCCGCGATCGGCGTGGACTGGCCGATCAGCGAGCCAGTGCTGTCGGGCAAGGACGCGGTCGCGCCGTTCCTGGCCGACATCCCGGTCGAGCGTCTGCCGGTCTACCAGCCATGAGCGTGCTGGTCTTCGGCGGCAACGGCCAGGTCGGGCAGGAACTGCTGCGGGCGCTGGCCGGGCAGGGGCCGGTGGTCGCGACCACGCGCAGCGGCCAGTTGCCCGACGGCAGCGCCTGCGAGCGCGCCGATTTCGACCAGCCGCAGACCCTGGTCGCGCTGCTGGACCGGCTGCGGCCATCGGCGGTGGTCAACGCCGCGGCCTACACCGCGGTCGATCGCGCCGAGCAGGACGCCGAGGCGGCGCATCGCGCCAATGCCGAGTCGCCGGCGGCGATCGCCGCCTGGTGCGCGGCGCATGGCGTGCCGCTGGTGCATTACTCCACCGACTACGTGTTCGACGGGCAGGGCACGCAACCCTATCCCGAAGATGCGGCCACCGCGCCGCTGGGCGTGTACGGCGCCACCAAGCTGGCCGGCGAGCAGGCGATCCGCGCGTCCGGTGCGCAGCACCTGATCTTCCGTACCGCCTGGGTGTATGCCGCGCACGGGAACAATTTCCTGCGCACCATGCTGCGCGTCGGCGCCGACCGCGACGAACTGCGGGTGGTCGCCGACCAGGTCGGCACGCCGACCCCGGCGGCCCTGATCGCCGATGTCACCGTGCGCGTGCTGTCCCAGCGCGCGACGCTGCCGTCCGGGACCTGGCATCTGACCGCCGCCGGCGAGACCACCTGGCACGGCTTCGCCGAGGCGATCTTTGCCGAGGCGGTGGCAGCGGGCCTGTTGCCGCGCGCGCCGCGGGTGCTGCCGATCACCACCGCGGAGTATCCGACCCCGGCCAAGCGCCCGGCGTATTCGCGCCTGGATGTGTCCCGCCTGCAGCGCGATTTCGCGCTGGAACTGCCGCAGTGGCGCGATGGCCTGCGCCAGGTGATCGGCGAACTCGCCGCGGCAGCGCCGGCCCCCTGAGACGGCGCGCACTGCAAAATGGCATCGGTGAAAAACAAAGAGCCGGGCAATGCCCGGCTCTTTGTTTTTGCGGCGGATACCGGACTCAGGTGCGCCCGTAGGTGTCCTCGAAGCGCACGATGTCGTCCTCGCCGAGGTAGCTGCCCGACTGCACTTCGATCAGTTCCAGCGGCAGCTTGCCGGGGTTCTTCAAACGATGCGTCACCCCGAGCGGGATGTAGGTGCTCTGGTTCTCGGTGAGCAGCAGCACCTCGTCGCCACGGGTGACCTCGGCGGTGCCGCTGACCACGATCCAGTGCTCGGCGCGGTGGTGATGCATCTGCAGGCTCAGCGTGGCGCCGGGCTTGACCGTGATGCGCTTGACCTGGAACCGCTGGCCGTTGTCGATCGAGTCGTAGGCGCCCCACGGGCGGTACACCTTGCGGTGCCAGGTGGCCTCGGAACGGCCATTGGCCTTGATCCTGCCGACGATGTCCTTCACTTCCTGGATGCGCTCGCGGTGGCCGACCAGCACCGCGTCGTCGGTCTCCACCACCACCACGTCCTGCAGGCCCACCATCGCGATCAGGCGCGAGCCGTAGGCGTAGGTGTTGCGGCAATCGATCTCGATCACGTCGCCGTGGTGGGCGTTGCCATTGGCGTCCTGCGGCGACACGTCCAGCAGTGCCGACCACGAACCGACGTCGCTCCACTTCGCGTCCAGCGGCACCACCACCGCGTCGGCGGTCTTCTCCATCACCGCGTAGTCGATGGAGTCGGAAGGACTGGCGGCGAACGCCTCCTTGTCCAGGCGGGTGAAGTCGGCATCGCGCTTGGCCGATTGCCAGGCCTTGGTGCAGGCATCGGCGATGGCGGGCTGGAACTTGCGCAGCTCTTCCAGGTAGCGCGAGGCGCGGAACAGGAACATGCCGCTGTTCCAGTAGTACTCGCCGGAGGCAAGATAGCTTTTCGCAGTGGCCAGGTCGGGCTTTTCGACGAAGCGCTCGACCGCGCGCGCGCCGTCGCCGGCGGCGGCCTTGATGTAGCCGTAGCCGGTTTCCGGGGCGGTCGGCTTGATTCCGAACGTCACCAGCTTGCCTTGCTCGGCCGCAACGGCGGCCACGCGCACCGCTGCCTGGAAGGCGGCTTCGTCGCCGATCACGTGGTCGGACGGCAGGACCAGCAACAGCGGATCGGCGCCATCGCGCGCGGCCTCCAGCGCCGCCACGGCGATCGCCGGCGCGGTGTTGCGGCCCTTGGGTTCGAGCAGGATCGCATGCGGCTTCACGCCGATCTGCTGCAATTGCTCGGCCGCGACGAAGCGGTGCTCCTCGTTGGCGACCACGATGGGGGCATGCGCGGCGACCGGGGCCGCGCGCTGCCAGGTGGCCTGAAGCATGCTCTGTTCGCCGACCAGCGGCAGGAACTGCTTCGGATACGACTCGCGCGACAACGGCCACAGGCGCGTGCCGGAACCGCCGGACAGGATGATGGGAAGGACGTCGCTCATGGGCGGGGGAACTCCATAGTGCGTCTAGGGGGAGGGTGGTGGGATCAGCCGCGCAGCAGCTCGGAGATCTCCTGGGTGCGCTGCTCCAGCAGCGCCGCGTCGCCGCGGGTTTCCACGTTCAGGCGCAGCAGCGGTTCGGTGTTGGAACTGCGCAGGTTGAAACGCCAGTCGGCGAATTCGGCGCTGACGCCGTCGGTGTAGTCCAGCGTCGGCGCATGCGAGGCGAAGTGTTCCATCACCCGTGCCACCGCCGCCTTGGCGTCGGCGACCTTGAAGTTGATCTCGCCGCTGCACGGGAACTTCTGCATGCGCGCCTCGACCAGGTCGGCCAGCGAGCGGCCGGACTGCGACACCAGCTCGGCGATCAGCAGCCACGGGATCATCCCCGAGTCGGCGTAGGCGAATTCGCGGAAATAGTGGTGCGCGCTCATCTCGCCGCCGTACACGGCGTTTTCGCTGCGCATCTTCTCCTTGATGAAGGCATGGCCGCTCTTGCACAGCACGGGGATGCCGCCGGCTTCCTCGACCTGTTCGATGGTGTTCCAGGTCAGGCGCGGGTCGTGCACGACCTTGCCGCCCGGCTGCTTGGCCAGGATCGCCTGCGCCAGCAGGCCCACCAGGTAATAGCCCTCGATGAAGCGGCCGTCGGCGTCGAAGAAGAAGCAGCGATCGAAGTCGCCGTCCCAGGCGATACCGAAGTCGGCGCCGTGCTGCTTGACCGCGTTGGCGGTGGCGGCGCGGTTCTCCGACAGCAGCGGGTTGGGAATGCCGTTGGGGAAGTGGCCGTCCGGCTCGTGGAACACGCGCACGAATTCGAACGGCAGGTGCGGCGCCAGCAGGTCGATGATGGCGCCGGCGCCGCCGTTGCCGGCGTTGACCACCAGCTTCAGCGGCTTCAGCGTGGCGCGGTCGACATAGCTGAGCAGGTGTTCGATGTAGGCGCTCTTGTCCGGGCGGTGATGCTCGGCGGCGGTCGGCTCGGCGGCCGCCGCGGTATCGGCGGCGACGGTGTCGCGGATCGCGAACAGGCCGGTGTCGGAGCTGATCGGGCGCGCGTTCTCGCGCACCAGCTTCATGCCGTTGTAGTCCATCGGGTTGTGGCTGGCGGTGACCATCACGCCGCCGGCGGCCTGCAGGTGGTCGGTCTGGAAATACACTTCCTCGGTGCCGCACAAGCCGATGTCGATGACCTCGCGGCCGCTGGCGCGCAGGCCCGCCGACAGCGCGTCTTGCAGCCCCTGGCTGGCCAGGCGCACGTCGTGGCCGACCACCACCGGGCCGCTGCCCAATTGCCCCGCCAGCGCCACGCCGATGCGGCGCGCCAAGTCCTCGTTCAGTTCGTCGGGTACGCGACCGCGGATGTCGTAGGCCTTGAATGCGGGAAGCGACATGGAAGAGGGTCCTAGTTGGGGGAAACCCGAGTGTAACGTTACGGCGCTTAATCGGTCGTTGCGGCGGTGCGGCGGGGGTCGCAGTCCCCGAGCGGCTAAACTAGCTGTCTACATTCCAATGCGGAGCTGGCGAATGGGTGACACCTCTACCCCTGCGGGCGGGCGGCGCGGCAAGCTTTTCCCCGATGCGGCCACGGCGCTGGCCGGCGTGGTGGCGGACGGCCAGACCCTGGCGGTCGGCGGGTTCGGCCTGTGCGGCATTCCCGAGGCCTTGATCGCGGCCTTGCGCGACAGCGGCGTCGGTGGCCTCACGGTGATCTCCAACAATGCCGGCGTCGATGGCTTCGGCCTGGGCCAGCTGCTGGCGACGCGGCAGATCCGCAAGATGATTTCGTCCTACGTCGGCGAGAACAAGGAGTTCGAGCGCCAGTACCTGGCCGGCGAGCTGGAACTGGAATTCAACCCGCAGGGCACCCTGGCCGAACGCCTGCGCGCCGGCGGTGCCGGCATCCCCGCGTTCTTCACCGCCACCGGCTACGGCACGGTGGTGGCCGAGGGCAAGGAGACCCGCGAATTCGACGGCAAGCACTACGTGCTGGAGACCGCGCTGCGCGCCGACGTGGCCCTGGTCAAGGCGTGGAAGGCCGATGCCGCCGGCAACCTGGTGTTCCGCAAGACCGCACGCAACTTCAACCCGGCCTGCGCAATGGCCGGCAAGCTCTGCATCGCCGAGGTCGAGGAGGTCGTGGAGACCGGCAGCCTGGATCCGGACCAGGTGCACCTGCCCGGCATCTACGTCGACCGCATCGTGCACAACCCGCATCCCGAAAAACGCATCGAACAGCGCACCCTGCGCCAGAAGGACGCCTGACATGGCCTGGACCCGCGACGACATGGCGCAGCGCGCCGCCCGCGAACTCACCGACGGCGCCTACGTGAACCTGGGCATCGGCCTGCCGACCCTGGTCGCCAACCACATTCCCGAGGGCGTGGACGTGTGGCTGCAGTCGGAGAACGGCCTGCTCGGCATCGGCCCGTTCCCGACCGAGGACGAGGTCGACGCCGACCTGATCAACGCCGGCAAGCAGACCGTCACCGCCCGCGCCGGCGCCAGCTACTTCGGCAGCCACGATTCCTTCGCGATGATCCGCGGTGGCCATATCGACCTGGCCATCCTCGGCGCGATGCAGGTGAGCGAGAAGGGCGACCTGGCCAACTGGATGGTGCCCGGCAAGATGGTCAAGGGCATGGGCGGCGCGATGGACCTGGTGGCCGGGGTCAAGCGCGTGGTCGTGCTGATGGAACACGTGGCCAAGGACGGCAGCCACAAGATCCTGCCGGCCTGCGACCTGCCGCTGACCGGCGTCGGCGTGGTCGACCGCATCATCACCGACCTGGCCGTGTTCGACGTCACCGACAGCGGCCTGGTACTGGTGGAAACCGCCGAGGGCGTGGACGAGGCCGAACTGGTCGCCAAGACCGGCGTGCCGTTCCGGCGCGGCTAAGCGCCGGAACAGCTTCCCTCAGCTGCTCCGCTGCGCGTAGGCGTAGTCGGCGGACACCGGTGGCCGCTGGCCGAGCAGGTCGGCCACGGTGGTGACGCGATAGCCGACGCGCTCGGCCAGCGGCGCCGCCAGACGCTCCACCGCATGCGCCAGGGTGGCGTCGAGTTGCCCTTGCTCCGCCTCGAATTCCGAGGGGCACAGGCCGCTGTCCAGCAGCGGCCGCAGCGCCTGCAGGCGTGCCCAAAACATGCTGCCCGAGATGAACGGCGCCTGCTCCAGGCGCGTATCGCGGTGGCCGGTGCGGCGCAGCAGGTAGTCGGCGGCTGCGCGGTTGCCGCCCCAGAAGTCGGCCAGCGGCAGCAGGTGGCCTTCGGGCGCGACCAGGCCGAGCGCAGGCTCCTGCGCGAAGGCCTGCAGCACGCGCGCGGCGCGGTCGGCGCCGGCCAGGCGTTGCAGCAGTTCGCTGCGCCAGGCATCGCCGTTGTGCAGATGGGTACTGCGCTTGGTGTGCAATTTCAGCACCACGTCCACGCCGTCGCGCAACAGCCGTTCGGCCGCGTGCAGGAACGGCAGGATGTCGCGGCCGCGGTTTTCCAGCACCATCATCTCGGACGGCAACGCGCACGCACGCAAATGCGCGCGCACCGCATCGGCCTGCTCGGGCGAGGTGGTGACCAGCAGGCGCCAGGGCAGGGCGCTCGCGGCCAGTTGCGCCAGCAGTTCGGGCAGCACCTGTGGATACCAGGCGTGGATGATCGCGTGCGGCGTCGCGTTGGGCGCCGGCAGCGGCGTCAGCGCGCGGCGGGTGGCGTCGAGATAGGCATGGCCCAGCCGCGCATCCGGTTCCAGCACGGCGCCTTCGGCCCACTCGTTCCAGGCGTTGACGAAGACCAGGCGCTGCTCGGCGCGGCGGCCCTGCAGCCGTGTGTGGATGGTGGTGCGCAGCCAGTCTTCATAGCCGCGCGGCGAGGCGTGCAGATAGACGCGGCCGGCTCCGGGGCGGCGCGCTTCGTTGTCCCAGCCCGGGTTGACGCCCGGATACAGCAGATAGTCGGGCAGCGGGCGCGCGGCGATCTCCGTGGCCAGGGCGCGCCAATCCAGCACGGCACCGCTGTAGTCGGGATTGAGCAGGTGCTGGTCGGCGGCCAGCGAGCGCGGATTGCTCATGTTCGGCGGAAATTCGACCGCCGCGTCGAAGCCGATGTCGCGCGGATCCGGCCGCTCGAAGCCTTGCACGTAGGCCAAGTGCAGTTCACCGATGCCGTGCTCGCGGCACCAGTCGCGCCAACGCGTCGCGGTGGCCTGCGGATCCGGCAGCAGGTGCGGGCGGTACACCAGCAGCATCGGCCGGCCGTCCACGCGCAGGCAGCGCGGGTCGCGCAGGTAGTCGGCCACGTGCGCGATGAAATCCAGATCGTCCTGCGCGCTGTGCGCCTGCGCCATCAGCACATCGTCGCCGCGGCCGTCCCAGCGCCGCGACCACTGCTCATTGGCCCAGCACAGGCAGAACGGCAGTTCCAGCGTGGGATCGTCCAGCCACTGCCGCAGCGGCGTCTCCAGCAGGGTCTTGCCGCCGAACCAGTAGAAGTAGAAGCAGAACGCGCCGATGCCGTACTGCTTCGCCAGCGCCACCTGCTGGCGCATGCTGTGCGGATTGCGCAGGTCGTAGAACCCCAGATCCGCCGGCAGCCGCGGTTGCACATGTCCCTCGAACTGCGGCAGCGCGCGAGTGACGTTGCGCCATTCGGTGAAGCCGGTGCCCCACCAGGCGTCGTTCTCCGGGATCGGATGGAACTGCGGCAGGTAGAACGCCACCACGGTGGCCGGCAGCGGCGCGGGCAACGGCGTCTGCTGCGAGGGCACGTAGCCGATCGCACGCTCGTCGGCGCGTGTGCGTGGCCGGCGTTCGCCGAACCCACTGCCAATCTGTCCGCGCGGCGGTGGCGGCACCAGGTCCGCATGGCGCTCCAGGAAGCGCGCGCGCAGACGATCACGCTGCGCCGGCGATAACGGCAGGGCGCGAAAGCCGGCGCGCAGGGTCAGGAACAGCGCGGTCTTCAGGCGCGCGGGCAGGCCTGCGCTCACAGGTTCTGGTAATTCGGCCCGGAGCCGCCTTCCGGCGTCACCCAGTTGATGATCGCGTAGGGATCCTTGATGTCGCAGGTCTTGCAGTGCACGCAGTTGGCGGCGTTGATCTGCAGGCGCTTGCCGGCTGCGTCGTCGACGATCTCGTACACCGCCGCCGGGCAGAAGCGCGTGCAGGGGTTGCCGTATTCCTCGGTGCAGCGGGTCACGCAGATCTGCGGATCAAGCACGTGCAGGTGCACCGGCTGGTCCTCATCGTGCTCGGTGGCGGCGAAGTACACGCCCTGCAGGCGGTCGCGCGGCGCCAGCTCGCGCTGCACGTAGTCGCGCTTGGGCTGCTCGTGTTCGCCCAGCCGGTCCAGGCTCTTCCAGTCGGCGCCGACCTTCAGCGTCCACGGCGAGGCGCCCTTGACCAGGGTTTCCCAGGCGCCGTTGAGCAGGCCGAACCACAGCCCCTTCTTGAAGCCGGGCTTGATGTTGCGCACCTGGCGGAGCTCGGCCATCACTTCCGAATTACGCAGGCGCGCATCGAAGCCGGCCGGGTCCAGCGCGGCACCGGCGGCGAGGTGTTCGGCGGCGAGCATGCCGCTGCGGATCGCTTGGTGGGTGCCCTTGATCTTGGGCACGTTGAGCAGGCCGGCGGTGTCGCCGATCAGCAGTGCGCCGGGCATCTCCACCTTCGGCAGCGACTGCCAGCCGCCGCTGGCGATGGCGCGCGCACCGGCCGAGAGGATGGTGCCGCCGTCCAGCAGCGCCTTCATCATCGGGTGGTTCTTCCACTGCTGGAAGGCTTCCCACGGGCGGTATTCGGGATCGTGGTAGTCCAGGCCGCTGACGTAGCCCAGCGCCACCTGGTTGTTCTCCAGGTGGTACAGGAAGCTGCCGCCATAGGTCTTGCTGTCGGCCGGCCAGCCCAGGGTGTGCACGATCTTGCCGGGGCTGACGCGGCCCTCGGGCAACTGCCACAGCTCCTTGATGCCGATCGAGAACGCCTGCGGATCGTGGCCGGCGTCGAGCGCGAAACGCGCGATCAGGCGCTTGGTCAGGTGTCCGCGCGCGCCTTCGGCCAGTACCGTGACCTTGGCGCGGATGTCGATGCCGGCGGTGTAGCCGGGCTTGTGCGACCCGTCCTTGGCCACGCCCATGTCGCCGATGCGCACGCCCAGCACCGTGCCGTCCTCGGCGTGCAGGGTCTCGGCGGCGGCGAAGCCGGGGTAGATCTCCACGCCCAGCGCCTCGGCCTGCGGCGCCAGCCAGGCGCACATCGCGCCGAGGCTGACGATGAAGTTGCCGTGGTTGCGCATGCCCGGCGGCACCATCGGGAACTTGTGCCCGCCGTCCTTGCTCAGGTACCAGAACTCGTCCTCGGCCGCCGGCACGCAGATCGGCGGCGGGTTGTCGCGCCAGCCCGGCAGCAGCGCGTCCAGCGGCGCCGGTTCGATCACCGCGCCGGACAGAATATGCGCGCCGATGGTGCTGGCCTTCTCGATCACGCAGACCGAGATGTCGGGGTTGAGCTGCTTGAGCCGGATCGCGAACGCCAACCCGGCCGGGCCTGCGCCGACGGTGACGACGTCGTATTCCATGACGTCGCGCTCCACTGGCTCCGGCGCGTTGGCGCCACCCTCGGTTCCCGTCATCTGCTCCGCTCCCGTTTGGCTCATTCTGGCTGCCTGCATTTTCAGGGTTTGCGCGTGAAGGGGCAAATTCCGCACGCCGGCGTATGGTGGTGGCCGGCATGCTAGCGTGGTGCGATGGAACTGGACCTGCCTGGCGCCGATCTGCGCTGGTATCCCGAGTGGCTGGACCCGGCCGCGGCGGCGGCGCTGTGCGCGCAGTTGTTGCGGGACGTGCCATGGGAGGTGCACCGGATCCGCCTGTTCGGCAAGCTGGTCGATTCGCCGCGGCTGAGCTGCTGGATCGGCGATGCCGACGCCAGCTACCGCTATTCCGGCACCCGCTTCGCGCCACATCCGTGGCCAGAGGCGCTCCTGCCGCTGCGCGCGCGCTTGGCGGCCGAGACCGGGGTGGCGTTCAACAGCGTGCTCGCCAACCGTTACCGCGACGGCCGCGACGCCATGGGCTGGCACAGCGACGACGAGCGCGAACTCGGCCCGATGCCGGTGATCGCCTCGCTGAGCCTGGGTGCGACGCGTCGCTTCGTGCTGCGCCATCGTCAGGAGCCGGCACTGCGCCAGGCGCTGGAACTGACCTCCGGCGGGCTGCTGCTGATGGCGGGCGACACCCAGCGCCTGTACCGGCATGCGCTGCCGCGCACGGCCAAGCCGGTAGGGGAGCGGGTCAACCTGACGTTTCGCAAGATCGTGTGATGGCGCATCCCTTCTCCCTCCGGGAGAAGGTGCCCCGAAGGGGCGGATGAGGGTACGAGTTGCCAGGGAAGCGTCTGGAGGAGATGGCTCCCTGGCCGCCGCACCCTCACCCCCGACCCCTCTCCCGGTGGGAGAGGGGAGCAAAGCTGTGATCCCTTCTCCCTCCGGGAGAAGGTGCCCCGAAGGGGCGGATGAGGGTACGAGTTGCCAGGGAAGCGTCTGGAGGAGATGGCTCCCTGGCCGCCGTACCCTCACCCCCATCCCCTCTCCCGGTGGGAGAGGGGAGTCAATCAGCGCCGCGGCGGCTTCGGGCTGGCCGGCGGCGGCACGCTGGGCGCCAGCGCGGTGGCGGCATCGGCCTGGCCCTGCTGCAGGGTCCAGCCGACCACGTCGTGGCCGAGTTGCGACAGCGCCTGGCCGAAGGCGTCGACCACCTGCGATTCGGCGGTGCCGGCGGCGGGTTCGGTCACCAGGAAGGTGCGCGAGGCGACCACGCGCTGGTCGGCGCTGTACAGCAGCTTGGCGTTGAGCTCGATGGTCGCCGACGGCACCGCGCGCCCGGCGTAGTCCGATTCGAAACGGCGCAGGTCCAGCAGCAGCTTGTAGTCGGCGCGGATGCCGGTGCCGAGCCGGGCCACGCCCGGAATGCGCCCGGAATCCTCGAACGCGCGCAGCAGCATGTCCTCGAGCATGTCGGTGGCCGGCTGCGCCCAGCTGACGCCGCCGTACACCTGCAGCTCGTCGGGCGTCGGCCGCACCGCGATGCGCGAACTGTCGACCACGCGCGCGGCGCTGGGCTTGGTCAGCGCCAGTTGCCAGCTCACCTGCGGCCAGGCCGGGTCGGCGGTGACCCGCACGTCCGGCGCGTAGATCGTCACCGGCTCCTTGTTGCCGCCGGGCAGCGAGCAGCCGGCCAGCAGCAGGGCCGGCACGGCGAGCAGGAGGAAGGCGCGCATCGGCTTCATTTGGGTTTGAACTCCTTCGGGGCGTCGCGGCCGAGCAGGTAGCGCGCGGGGTTGTTGTCCAGCCGGTCGCTGACCCGGCGCAGGTCGCGGATCAGGCCGCGCAGTTCGGTCAGGGTCGGGCCGAGCTGGCCGAGGCCGTCGTTGGCGAAGCTGTTGATCGCCGAGCGGTTCTCGCCAAGGATCTTGTCGGCATTGCCGGCGGCCGAATCCAGCTTGCTCAGCGTGTCCTCCAGCTTGTTGAGGATCGGCGGCAGCTGCTGCACCAGGTTCTGGTCCAGGCGCTGGATGGTGCCGTTGGTGGTCTTGAGCGTGGTGTCCAGATTGCGCGCGGCGTCGCGCGCGCTGACGATCAGCGACTGCATGCCCTGATCGCGGTCGGCCAGGCCGCCGCTGATGGTCTCCAGGTTGTGCAGGGTGGCGGTGATGCTGGCGACGTTGCGGTCGCTGAGCACCTCGTCCAGCCGCTCGACGATGCGGTTGGCGGTGTCGGTGATGTTCTGCAGCGCCGAGGGCGTGGTCTGGATGATCGGCGCATCGCTGTTGTCGATCGAGGTCAGCGCCGGCGCTTCCGGGGTGCCGCCGGAGAGCTGGATGATCGACGGGCCGGTCAGGCTGGTGATGCCCAGCTTGGCGCGGGTGTCGCTCTTGATCGGCGTGGTCGAGTTGACCCGGACCCGGGCCACCACCTGGCGCGGATCGTTCGGCGCCAGGGTCAGCTCGGTGATCGAGCCCACCGCGATGCCGTTGTACTGCACCGGGCTGCCGACCGACAGGCCGGTCACCGCCTCGCGGAACACCACGCGGTATTCCTGCCAGGTGCGGTCGGAGGAGTACTTGGCGGCCCAGAGTCCGAACAGCAGCAGCGCGATCCCCACCACGATGGTGAAGGCGCCGATCAGCACGTAATTGGCTTTGGTTTCCATGGGCTCAGGGGGTCTCGGTCCAGGCGGTCTTGGCATCGCGCGCGGCGCGGGCGCGCGGGCCGTGGAAATACTCTTGGATCCACGGATGGTCCACTTGCTCGATCTCGGCCAGCGGCGCGTTGGCGATGACCTTGCGGTCGGCCAGCACCGCCACGCGGTCGCAGATAGCGTACAAGGTGTCCAGATCGTGGGTGATGAGGAACACGGTCAGGCCCAGCGCTTCCTGCAGGGTGCGGATCAGCCGGTCGAAGGCGGCCGCGCCGATCGGGTCCAGCCCGGCGGTGGGCTCGTCCAGGAACAGCAGCGGCGGATCCAGCGCCAGCGCACGCGCCAGCCCGGCGCGCTTGCGCATGCCGCCGGACAGCTGCGAGGGCAGCTTGTTCAGCGCATCGGCGGGCAGGCCGGCCAGCTTCACCTTCAGCAGCGCCAGTTCGTAGTGCCAGCTGTCGGGCAGTTCGCCGAAATGCTCCTTCAGCGGTACCTGCACGTTCTCGCCGACGGTCAGCGAGGAGAACAGCGCGCCGTCCTGGAACAGCACGCCGGTATTGCGCTCCACGTGCAGGCGATCGGCGCGGCGGCCGGAATCGGTATCCACGCCGAGCACCTGGATCTTGCCGGCATCGGGCTCGCGCAGGCCGAGGATGGTGCGCATCAGCACCGACTTGCCGGTGCCCGACCCGCCGACCACGCCGAGGATCTCGCCGCGGCGCACGTCCAGGTCCAGCTCCTCGTGCACGGTCTGGGTGCCGAAGCGATTGACCAGGCCACGGACCGAGATGGCGAGTTCTTGCTCGGGATTCGGGATTGGGGATTCGGGATTGGTCAAAGCAACAGCTCCCGCACGGGCGCGCAGCGCCCGGCTTCAACCAATCCCCAATCCCGAATTCCGAATCCCTGCTCCATCACCACCCCATGTTCATGAACCACAGCGCAGCGATCGCGTCGATGATGATCACCAGCGAGATCGTCTGCACCACGCTGGAGGTGGTGCGCTCGCCGACGGACTGCGCGGTGCCTTCCACGCGCAGTCCCTCCAGGCAGCCGATCAGGCCGATCACGATGGCGAAGATCGGCGCCTTGGACAGGCCCACCAGCATGTGCCGGATCTGGATGGTGTCGTGCATGCGCGCCAGGTACATCTGCGGCGGGATGCCCAGGTCGAAGGCGCCGACGGTGACGCCGCCGGCCAGGCCGGCGATCATCGCCACGAAGGTCAGCAGCGGCAGCATCAGCAGCAGCGCGACCAGCCGCGGGATCACCAGCAGGTCCATCGGGTCCAGTCCCAGGGTCTGGATCGCGTCGACCTCTTCGCGCGCCTTCATCGCGCCGATCTGTGCGGTGAAGGCGCTGGCAGTGCGCCCGGCCAGCACGATCGCGGTCAGCAGCACCGCGAACTCGCGCAGGAAGGCGATGCTGACCAGCTCCACCACGTAGATCTCGGCGCCGAAGTCGCGCAGGATCGTGGAGCCGAGGAAGGCGATCACCGCGCCGACCAGATACGACAGCAGCGCCACCAGCGGCACCGCGTCCAGGCCGACCTGCTCCATGTGGTGCACGGTGGCGGTCAGGCGGAACCGGCGCGGCGCGTGCAGCAGCCGCAGCAGCTTGACCAGGGTCTCGCCGAGGAAGCCGACCAGGGCGACGATTTCCTTGCCGTTGCGGTGCACCGCGTAGCCCAGGCGTTCCAGCGCCGCGGCGAAACCGTAGTCGCGCTTGCGCTTGGGACGGTCGTCGGCCACGTCCTCGATGGTCGAGACCAGTGCGCGGTGGTCCTGGCGGAAATCCAGCGCCTCGTGGGCGATGCCGTTGCGGGTGGCGTAGCGCATCAGTTGCAGCACCCCGGCCGAATCCAGCTGGCCGATGCCGCTGGCATCGATGCCGGTGGTGCCGGCCGGCATGCCGCGCAGCACTTCCGAGGACGCCAGGGCCGTGGCCAGGGTCCAACTGCCGGTCAGCCGCACCCGCGAGGGGTCTCGGTCGTCCTGGCTGAGTTTGGGCGGTTGCGGTTCGATCATGGGGGCGTCCGGTGCGCGAGCATACCTGTTTCGCCCGTGTTGCAGATGTGGTGATCGCGACGGGGTGGCCGGGCGCGGCGTTCGCGCCATACTAGCCGACATGCCCGCCGCTCCCACCGTCAGTCCCTCCGCCAACGCGACCTACGCGCAGCGCATCGCCTTCGTCTCCGACATCGCCGGGCGACTGCACACCTACGGCACCACCGCGCAGCGGCTGGAGGCGGCGGTGGTGGCGCTGGCGCAGCAGTTGGACCTGGATTGCGAACCCTGGTCCAACCCGACCGGGCTGATCCTCAGCTTCAGCGACCCGACCAAGGCGATCGGCTCCAGCGACATCACCCGCGTGGTGCGGCTGGCGCCAGGCGACAACGACCTGCACAAGCTCAGCGTCGCCGACCGCATCGCCGACGACGTGGCCAGCGGGCGCATGAGCGTGGCCCAGGGCCACACCGCGCTGCGCCAGCTGGATCAGCCGCCGGGGCGGCGCTGGATGGCGATGCAGGTGCTCGGCTTCGGCCTGGCCGCGGCCGGCGTGGCCGGGCTGTGGCGCCTGCCGTGGCTGGATATCGCCACCGCCACCGCGATCGGCCTGCTGATCGGCGTGCTCACCCAGCTCACCGACAAGCGCCCGGCGACCAAGGAAGCCAACGACGCGCTGGCGGCGTTGCTGGCCGGTTTCGTCGCGACCCTGGTGGCCAGTTTCGTGGCGCCGCTGAATCTCAATACGGTGATCATCGCCTCGCTGGTGGTGCTGCTGCCGGGTATGGCGCTGACCAATGCGGTCAACGAACTCACCAGCCAGCACTGGGTCTCGGGCACGGCGCGCTTCGCCGGCGCGGTCACCACCATCGTCAAGCTGACCGTCGGCGCGGTGATCGCGGTGACCCTGGCGCAACTGCTGGGCCTGGAGCCGATGGTGCGGGCGTCGCGGCCGCAGCACGGCTGGGTGGAATGGGCCTCGCTGCTGGTCGCCGCCTACGCGTTCGCACTGCTGTTCAAGGCCAGCCTGCGCGATTATCCGTTCGTGATGGCGGCCTCGGTGGCCGGCTACGCGATCGCGCGCTTCGCCGGCGACGCCTGGGGCAGCCCGGTCGGCATCTTCCTGTCGGCGATGGTGTTGACCGCGGCCGGCAACCTGTTCGGACGCATCGTGCACCGGCCGGGCGCGCTGGTCCGGTTGCCGGGCATCATCATGCTGGTGCCCGGGAGTGCCAGCCTGCGCGGGCTGTTGACCCTGGTCCAGCAGCAGGACGTGCTCGGCGGGCAATCGGCGCTGCTGACGGTGACCAATATCGTGATGGCGCTGGTCGCCGGCCTGCTGTTCGGCAATCTGTTGGTACCGGCGCGCAAGAATCTTTGAATGCGGTATAAAAAAACGCCGGCATGCGCCGGCGTTTCGACTGCGGTGCCGTGGCGGATCAGGCCTTCGGCGCAGCGCTCTTGCTGGCCTTCTTGGCGACGCGCTTGACCGCCTTCTTGGCGGTCTTCTTGGCCGGCGCGGCGGATTTGGCGGCGCCGCCGGCGATCAGGAAATCGTCGACCTTCTTGCCCTTGGCGACCAGATCGGCCAGCCAGCGCGGCTGCTTGCCACGGCCGGTCCAGGTTTCGGCGGCATTGGCGGGATTGCGGTATTTCGGCGGAACCTTGCCCAGTTTGCGGCCCGGCTTCGGACCCGGCTTGCCGGCCTTGCGGCCACGCGGGGCAGCGGCGCCACCGCCAAAGACTTCCTCCATGCTGTAGCCGTGGCTCTTGGCCAGGCGGGTCAGCTGGGTGCGGACCTTGGCGATGGGAGTGCGCTTGGCGACGATGGACTGCTGCTTCTTGGCGGTCTTGATGAGCGCGCCCAATTGCTTGGCCGACAGGCCGCTGAGATCGATGGTCATCTTTACTCCGGAAAATGGGTGGTGGCCTTCCGCCATTCCCTGGCAGCGCAGAATCATAATGATGCGGAATCGCCTTGACAAATATCCGGCTTATTCGCGCCGGGTATTTCCAGTCGCAATGGCGTTGGAATATGTCCTTATGGATCCATGCCGGGCGTATTCAATTGCGCCGATACCCGCCTGGTTTCCCCCATAAGGCGTGACGGCGGCGTAAAGAAAAAGGGCCGGGATATCCTCCCGGCCCTTTCGTCATGCCTGCAGGCGTGCCAGCAAGGTGCTTCGATCCAGGTGTTCGGCATCGCCGCCGCTGCGCGCGCGATATTCGAAGGTGCCGGCGGCCAACCCCCGCTCCGAGACCACCACCCGGTGCGGAACGCCGATCAATTCGATATCGGCGAACATCGCGCCGGGGCGCAGGCCGCGGTCGTCCAGCACGGCATCCAGCCCGGTTTGCTGCAGCTCCGACAGCAGCGCCTCGCCGGCGGCGTCGACCGCCGGATCGCGCTTGGGATTGATCACGCACACCGCCACCGTCCACGGCGCCATCGGCTGCGGCCAGCGGATGCCGGCGTCGTCGTGGTTCTGCTCGATCGCCGCAGCGACGATGCGGGAAATGCCGATGCCGTAGCAGCCCATCGCCAGCGTCACGGTCTTGCCGTTCTCGTCCACCACGGTGGCGTCCAGCGCCTGCGCATACTGGCGGCCGAGCTGGAACACATGGCCGACCTCGATGCCGCGGGCCAGGCGGATCTCGCCGCCGTCGTGGGCACGCTCGCCCTCGACCACGTTGCGCAGGTCTGCGACGGCGTCCGGTTCCGGCAGGTCGCGGCCCCAGTTGACCCCGGCCAGGTGGAAGCCGCGCTCGTTGGCGCCGACCACGAAGTCGGCCAGCGCCGCGACGTCGCGGTCGGCGACCACGCGGATCGGCTGGCGCGGACCCAGCGGGCCGAGGAAGCCCGGTTCGCTGCCCAGGTGCGCGAGGATCTCGGCCTCGCTGGCCATGCGGTAGCCGGCCAGGCCGGCGACCTTGCCCAGCTTGATCTCGTTGACCGTGTGATCGCCGCGCACCAGCGCCAGCACGAAGGTCTCGCCGGCCATCACCGCCACCGACTTGACCGTGCGCTGCAGCGGGAGGCCGAGCAGCTCGGCCACCGCCTCGCAGGTCTTCTGGGTGGGCGTGGCGACCTTGCGCAGTTCCTCGCTCGCCGCCGGGCGCGGGGCCGGCGCCGCAGCGACGGCGGCTTCGACGTTGGCCGCGTAGTCCGAGCCGGTGGAGAACGCCAGCGAATCCTCGCCGGAGGCGGCCAGCACGTGGAATTCCTGCGAGGCGTCGCCGCCGATGTCGCCGGAATCGGCCTGCACCGCGCGGAACTGCAGCCCCAGGCGGGTGAAGATGCGGGTGTAGGCCGCCTTCATGTTCTCGTACTCGCGCGCCAGGTCCTCGTCGCTGATGTGGAACGAGTAGGCGTCCTTCATCAGGAACTCGCGCGCGCGCATCACCCCGAAGCGCGGGCGGATCTCGTCGCGGAACTTGGTCTGGATCTGGTAGAAGTTGACCGGCAACTGCTTGTAGCTGCTCAGCTCCTGCCGCGCGAAATCGGCGGCGGCCTCTTCGGCGGTCGGGCTGTAGCAGTAGTCCTGTTCCTTGCGGTCCTGCATGCGCAGCATCAGTCCGCCGAACTTGCTCCAGCGCCCGGTGGCGTCCCACAGCTCGCGCGGCTGGATGGTCGGGAACAGCACTTCCACCGCGCCGGCGCGGTTCATTTCCTCGCGCACCACCGCTTCCACCTTGCGCAGCACGCGCAGGCCCAGCGGCGACCAGGTGTACAGGCCGGAGGCGAGCTTGCGGATCATGCCCGCGCGCAGCATCAGCTGGTGGCTGACCAGTTCGGCGTCGGCCGGGGTTTCCTTGGTGGTGTGCAGGTGGAACTGGGAAAGGCGCATCGAGGGGCTTCGCAGACGGCGGGTCGCCCATTTTGCCAGTCATTGCCGGCGCTGCGGGCATCGCCCGCGGCCGGCTCCGCGTGGTCGGCTTACTTGGCGGGTACGGCGGCCGGGGTGCAGTAGGCCTTGATCGCGGCCTCGGCCAGGGCCTTCTGTGCGCCGCGTTGGGATTCGTCCAGTTCCCCGTCCGGCTTGCCGTCGCCATCGCTGTCGGTGGTGATCTTGCCGGGCTTGTCGAGGATGTCCAGGTTCTTGCGTGCGGTCAGGCACTTGGCGTTCTCGGCCGGGGCCGCCTCGGGTGTCTCGGCCGGGGCGTCGCCACGGGTGTCGACCTTGCGCACCTGGTACTTGCCGCCGGGGGGCGGGGTCTCGGCATAGTGGGTGACGCCCTGCGCGTCCTTCCATTGGTACAGGGTGGTGGCGCCGAGCATGCCGCTGACGGCGAGCAGGGGCAGGCAGCAAAACCGGGGCAGGGCGCGCATCTCGGTCTCCAGGGCGCGGCGGGAGCGCCGATTGCAGCACCCGCCGACGGGCCTGGCAAGTCGATTAGACTGGCGGGATGGACCCATCCCGACCGCCCCCCCGTTCGCGCACCATCTACCTGCTGCCGAACCTGTTCACCACCGCCGGCCTGTTCTCCGGTTTCTACGCCATCATCGCCGCCGCCAACGGCCAGTTCGTGCACGCCAGCGTGGCGGTGTTCGTGGCTGCGGTGATGGACGGGCTGGACGGGCGCGTGGCGCGGCTGACCGGCACCAGCAGCGAATTCGGCGTGCAGTACGACTCGCTGGCCGACCTGGTCAGCTTCGGCATGGCGCCGGCGCTGGTGATGTACCACTGGTCGCTGTCGGCGCTGAAGTTCGACGGCAGCATGCTGGGCCGGGTCGGCTGGTCGGCGGCGTTCCTGTACGCAGCCTGCGCCGCGCTGCGCCTGGCCCGCTTCAACACCCAGGTCGGCACGGTCGACAAGCGCTGGTTCGTGGGCCTGGCCAGCCCGGCCGCGGCCGGGCTGATGATGGCCTTCGTGTGGTCCTTCGCCGACGGCTCGCTGGGCTGGGACGGCGAACAGCTGCGCTACGTAGCGCTGGGCCTGACCGTGACCGCGGCGCTGCTGATGGTCAGCCGCATCCGCTTCTGGAGCTTCAAGGGCAGTGGCGAGAAGGGGCCGCGCACCGATCGGGTGCCGTTCCTGATGCTGGTGCTGGCGCCGATCGTGCTGGCGGTGCTGGTCATCGACCTGGCCCGGGCGCTGCTGGCGATCGGCGTGCTGTACGCGCTGTCCGGCCCCTGCCTGTGGCTGTGGCGGCGCTGGCGCAAGGTGCCGGACGCGGCATGAGCGAGCCCGCGTCCATGCATGCGCCGTTGTGGTCGGCCGAGCAGGTCGGCTGGCTGCAGGCGCTGGGCCACACCGTGTACGTGGATGCCGCGGCCGTGGTCGAGCCCGAGCCCATCCCGTCGCCGGCGACCGAGCCGGCGCCGCCGGTGCAGCGCGCGCCATCGGCATCGGCGCCGCCGCGTGGCGGCCATGCCGCCGACATGCCGGCCGGCGACGCACCGGAACGGCGACGGACGCCGGCACCACCGGCACCGGCGGTGCAGCCGGATTCCGTGCGTGCGGTCCCTGCGGCAGGTGCGCGCCGGGTCGGCCTGCGCCTGCCCGACCGCCTGCAGATCGCCCTGCTGCGCGCCTCCGGCCTCAATCCCAACGATCCGGCCACGCAGGCGCTGATGGCGACCTGGCCGCTGGACGAACTGCGCGGCAATGCGGCGGCCAAGCGCGCGCTGTGGCCGCAGTTGCGCGCGCTGCGCAAGCGGGCGCCGCGATGAGCGCACTGGGGTCGGCATCGGCGCCCACGGCCACGCTGCGCGCCTTGCGCGAGGCCGATCTGGACGCGGTGATGGAGATCGAGCGCCGCGCCTATCCGTTCCCCTGGACCCGCGGCATCTTCCGCGACTGCCTGCAGGCCGGTTACCCGGGCTGGGTGCTGGTGGAGGAGGGCACGATCGTCGGCTACGGCGTGATCAGCGTCGCCGCCGACGAGGCGCACATCCTCAACGTCTGCGTGGCGCCGGAGCGGCAGTCGCGCGGCTACGGCCGGCTGCTGCTGCGCGCACTGATCAAGTACGGCGTCGATCTCGGCGCACGCCGGGTGTTCCTGGAAGTGCGGCCGTCCAATCCCAATGCGATCGCGCTGTACCACAGCGAAGGCTTCAACGAGATCGGCCGGCGCCCGCGCTACTACCCGGCCGCGAACGGCCGCGAGGACGCGCTGGTGATGGCGATCGAGCTGTTCTTCGACGGCATGTCCTGAGTTCCTGCGCGTCCGCCGCGGGCGGCGTGCGGTTTCGCTCGAGTGCTGCCGCCTGGGTGCGCAAGGCGTCGGCGCAAGCGCCGGTGTAGCTGATGCCGGCCTTGCTTCCGGCCGGTGCGGCGGCGCTGCGCCGCATGCGCCCCGCAAGCTGATCCTGGCGATTCCGCTGCAGGCGGTCGGCGGGGTGTCGGCAGTGTTCGTTGCGGCAATCGCACCTGCGTGCTGTGCGTCGATCGGCGATGACGGGTACGCGTCGCCACCTGCCTGTTGCGGTTTTCCTTGTACTTTCGCGCAGTCGCAGGCGGCTTCCGCAATGTCGCCTTCTGTCGGTGGGACAGCGTTGTTGTCCCGCAGCGATGGCGCCGCGGCGCCCTGGCGTGCGCGGGCGATTCGTGCGACGCGGCTCACACATCGTGCGGTTGGATCGTGCGTTTCTCCATCGCCTCTTTACACGCGCCACGCGCTCCCTACAGTGCGCGCCTCTTCGGCGCCTGCCTCCCACGAAGGCATGACCCGCAGTTGTCCGAGGGGACAGCGATCGCGCAGGCGTCGCCGTGCATTCCGCTGCTGCGGAGCGCGCGCGCCTGCGTCCAAACCACGCACGCTCACGAGGTTTCCAGGATGACCACGCAGTCCCTCATCGCTTCATCGCCGCGCTCGCCGCTGCGCACGTTTGGCCTGGCCCTGTGCCTGGCCGGCCTCGCCGGCGCCGCCCATGCCGACGCCAGCCTGGAGGTCGCCAGCACCGGCTGGGCCACGCAGAACGGCGGCACCAAGGGCGGTTCCAAGGCCGCCGCGGCCGACGTCTACAGCGTCAGCACCGCGGCACAGCTGAAGGCCGCGCTGAAGGCCAGCGCCGGCAGCAACGGCCGCATCATCAAGGTCAACGGCATCATCGACATCAGCGAAGGCACGCCGTACAGCACCACCGCGGACATGAAGAGCCGCGCGCGCCTTGACGTGCCCACCAAGACCACGCTGATCGGCGTCGGCAGCAACGCCGAGATCCGCGAGGGCTACTTCTACGTCAAGGCCAACGACGTGATCGTGCGCAACCTGACCATCGAGAATCCATGGGATCCGCAACCGGTGTGGGATCCGAACGACGGCAGCGCCGGCAACTGGAATTCCGAATACGACGGCATGACCATCGAGGGCGCCAGCAACGTGTGGGTGGACCACGTGACCTTCACCGACGGCCGCCGCACCGACGACCAGAACGGCACCGCCAACGGCCGCCCCAAGCAGCACCACGACGGCGCGCTGGACATCAAGAAAGGCGCCAACTACGTCACCGTGTCGTACTCGGTGTTCAAGTCGCATGAGAAGAACAACCTGATCGGCTCCAGCGACAGCGCTTCCAGCACCGATAGCGGCAAGCTCAAGGTGACCATCCACAACACCCTGTTCGAGAACATCTCCGCGCGCGCGCCGCGGGTGCGCTTCGGCCAGGTGCACCTGTACAACAACTACCACGTGGGCAGCACCAGCAACGCGGTGTATCCGTTCTCCTATGCGCACGGCGTCGGCAAGGAATCGAAGATCTTCTCCGAGAACAACGTCTTCGACATCAGCGGCGTGAGCAGCTGCGACAAGATCGCGGCCGACTACGGCGGCAGCGTCTACCGCGATTTCGGCTCGCTGCTCAACGGCCAGGCGCTGACCTGCTCGTGGAACAACAACATCGGCTGGACCCCGCCGTACACCTATTCGCTGCTGCCGGCCAACAAGGTGGCCGCGGACGTCAAGGCCAAGGCCGGCGCCGGGAAGCTCTGAGGCATTCGCTACGCCGCCGCCTGGAAGGCCGGGCGGCGGGGTGGTGGTGTGCTGAGTGTCGTCGCTTCGCCGGTCGATGGCGTAAGAGAATTGGAGCGTTGGTCGCGATGCCTGACGATGCGGCATCGCGGCTGGATCGCCAGCGGCCGGATCCGATGTGCAGGACGCCGGCACTTTCGCAGCGAGCTCGTGCTCGTGTTGTAGAAGCGGCTTCAGCCGCGACCCGTTACAGACCGCGGTCGCGGCTGAAGCCGCTCCTACAACCGGCGTTGCGTTACAGCTTGGCGCGCTGTGCGCGCAGACCGTCCAGTTGCGCGCTCCAGTCGGCCAGGCGCTGGCGTTCCTGTTCGATCACCGCGGCCGGCACCTTGTCGGTGAACTTGGCCAGCTTGGCCTCGCTCTTGTCCTTCTCGGACGCGACACGGGCGATTTCCTTGTCCAGACGCAGGCGTTCGGCATCCAGGTCGACCAGGCCTTCCAGCGGCACCAGCAGCGTCAGTTCGCCGACGATCGCGGTGGCCGCGGCCGGCGCCGGTGCGCCGTCGTCCAGCCACTGGATGGACTCCAGCTTGAGCAGGAAGCGCAGCTGCGCGGCGAAACGTTCGATTCGCGCGCGGTCCTGTGTCTGGCCGCCCTGCAGCAGCAGCGGCACCTGCCGCGACGGCGCGACCTGCAGTTCGCTGCGCACGCGGCGCAGCGCCGACACCATCGCCTTCAGCCATTCCACGTCGGCCGCGGCACCGGCGTAGGCGGCCACTTCCATCGCTGCCGCATCCGGGTACGGCTGCAGCGAGATGGTCGGTGCGGCGATGCCCAGGCGCGGTGCCACCTGCTGCCACAGCTCCTCGGTGAGGAACGGGGTCAGCGGATGCAGCAGGCGCAGCAGGGTTTCCAGCACGTGCAGCAGGGTGTGGCGGGTGCTGTCGGCGGCGGCTGCATCGTCGCCGCTCAGCGCCGGCTTGGCCAGTTCCAGGAACCAGTCGCAGAACTCGTTCCAGGCGAATTCGTACAGGCACTGCGCCAGCAGGTCGAAGCGATACGCGGCGAACTGCGCCTGCGCCTCGGCCGTGACCGCCTGCAACCGCAGCAGGATCCACTTCTCGGCATCGGTGACCGGCTCTTGCGACGCCCGAATCCCGACTCCCGACTCCCCGCCTTGCGTATTCATGAGCACGAAGCGGCTGGCATTCCACAGCTTGTTGCAGAAGTTCTTGTAGCCCTCGGCGCGGCCCAGGTCGAACTTGATGTCGCGGCCGTGGCCGGCCAGCGCGGCGATGGTGAAGCGCAGCGCGTCGGCGCCGTGGGCGATGATGCCCTCGGGGAATTCCTTGCGCGTGGCCTTCTCGATCTTCTCGGCCATGCGCGGCTGCATCAGCCCGGTGGTGCGCTTGGCGACCAGGTCCTCGATGCTGATGCCGTCGATGATGTCCAGCGGGTCGAGCACGTTGCCCTTGGACTTGGACATCTTCTGCCCGTCCTTGTCGCGGATCAGACCGGTGATGTAGACGTCGCGGAACGGCACCTTGCCGGTGAAGCTGTCGGTGGCCATGATCATGCGCGCCACCCAGAAGAAAATGATGTCGAAGCCGGTCACCAGCACGCTCGACGGCAGGTAGCGGTCGAAGCCGCGCTCGGCCATCGCCTGCGCATCCGGCCAGCCCATGGTCGCGAACGGCCACAGCTGCGAGGAGAACCAGGTCTCCAGCACGTCGCTGTCCTGGTGCAGAGCGAAGTCGGCGCCGAGGCCGGCCTTGGCGCGCGCATCGGCCTCGTCGCGGCCGACATAGCAGTTGCCGGCGTCGTCGAACCAGGCCGGAATGCGATGGCCCCACCAGAGCTGGCGGCTGATGCACCAGTCCTGGATGTTCTCCATCCAGTGACGGTAGGTGTTGATCCAGTTCGGCGGCACGAACTGGATCTGCCCCGACTCGACCAGTTCCAGGCCACGCTTGGCCAGCGCGTCCATCTTCACGAACCACTGGTCGGTCAGATACGGCTCGATCACCTGGCCGGTGCGATCGCCGCGCGGCACCTGCAGCTTGTGCGGCTTGGTCTCGACCAGGATGCCGAGGTCTTCCAGATCGGCCAGCACCGCCTTGCGCGCGTCGTAGCGGTCCAGGCCGCGGTATTTTTCCGGGACGCTGTCATTGAGCGTAGCGGTCTGCGTGAACAGGTTGATCATCGGCAACCCATGCCGCACGCCGACCTGGTAGTCGTTGAAGTCGTGCGCGGGCGTCACCTTGACCACGCCGGTGCCGAACGCGCGGTCCACGTAGTCGTCGCCGATCACCGGCACGCGGCGGCCGGTCAGCGGCAGGGTCACCGTCTTGCCGATCAGGTGCGCGTAGCGCGCATCCTCCGGGTGCACCATCACTGCGGTATCGCCGAGCAGGGTCTCCGGGCGGGTGGTGGCGACCACCAGGTAGTCGCGGGTCTCGCGCAGGGTCTCGTTGCCGTCGGCGTCGTGCTCGACGTGTTCGTAGCTGGCGCCATCGTCCAGTTTGTAGGCGATCGACCACAGGAAGCCGTCTTCCTCGACGTTCTCCACTTCCAGGTCGGAGATCGCGGTCTTCAGTACCGGATCCCAGTTGACCAGGCGCTGGCCGCGGTAGATCAGGCCCTGTTCGTGCCAGCGCACGAAGGCCTCGATCACCGCCGCCGACGGCTGCGGGTCCATGGTGAAGGTGCTGCGCGACCAGTCGGCCGAGGTGCCGAGGCGGCGCATCTGCCGCTCGATGGTGTCGCCGGAATGCTGCTTCCACTCCCAGACCTTGGCGATGAAGCCGTCGCGGCCCAGCGAATCGCGGGTCTCGCCCTTGCCTTCCAGGGTCAGGTTGCGCGACACCACCATCTCGGTGGCGATGCCGGCGTGGTCGCTGCCGACCTGCCACAGCGTGTCGAAACCGCGCATGCGGTGGTAGCGCACCAGCGCATCCATCAGCGTCTGCTGGAAGGCGTGGCCCATGTGCAGCGTGCCGGTCACGTTCGGCGGCGGCAGCAGCACCGTGTACGGCGTGCCCTGCCCGGACGGCGCGAAGTAACCGGACGCTTCCCATTGCGCGTACAGGCGCGATTCGAAGGACTTGGGATCGTAGCTGGAGGCGAGGGTGGTCATGGAGAAGCCGGGATTGGGGATTGGTGATTCGGGATGTCTTGCCGTGCGGTGCCGATGAGGGAGCGGGGCGGGGATTCATCCCGAATCCCGAATCCCCACTCCCGGCGCCTCACATATCGTGCTTGCTGACCGCGTAGCCCTGTGCCTTGTACTGCTTCCAGCGCTCGCGCAGCGGGTCGCGCGCGGACGGGTCGGCCGGCACCACTTCGAGGACGCGGTCGCAGGCGCCCAAGTAGGGCGCATCGCGCAGGTTGATCACCAGCGGGCGCTCCGGCGCGTCGACGCCGGGTGGGACGATCAGCACCTGGGCCTCTTCTTCGTCGGCATCGGCGTCGGCGATCTGGTGCGGGATGTAGGCGTCGGCATCGAACGCCCACAGCAACTCGTCCAGTTCCTCGGCCTGGGCCATGTCGCGCGCCAGCACCAGCGTCCACAGATTGGCGTCGTTGGCCTTGCGCGCCAGTTCGCACACCAGCCGCAGCGGTTCGTTGAGGAACCGCGGCTTGGCGATCAAATAGAAGTCGGCGCGCATCAGGGCTGGGATTCGTTAGTGGGGATTTGGGATTGGCAACCGCGGATCACGGTCGCCTGCTGGAGCAGGGGGCGCGGAAAGGAAACGCGGAGGCGCCTTTCACGAATCCCCAATCCCGACTCCCCAATCACGCCGCGCCGCCTGCGGCGCGGTCGAGCAACCACTGCGACAGCAGGCCCACCGGGCGGCCGGTGGCCATGCCGCGCTTGCCTTCGTCGCTGGCGACGCCGGCGATGTCCAGGTGCGCCCAGCGCTGGCCTTCGGTGAAGCGCGACAGAAAGCAGCCGGCGGTGATCGCGCCGGCCCAGCGGCCGCCGATGTTGTAGACGTCGGCGAAGCTGGAATCCAGCAGCCCCTGGTACTCGTCCCACAGCGGCAGGCGCCAGGCGCGGTCGAACACGTGCTCGCCAGCGGCCAGCAGTTCGGCGGCCAGGTCGTCGTGCTTGCTCATCAGGCCGGCGGTCTGGTGGCCGAGGGCGACCATGCAGGCGCCGGTGAGGGTGGCCACGTCGATCAGCGCCGCCGGCTTGAAGCGCTCGGCGTAGGTCAGCGCGTCGCACAGGATCAGGCGGCCCTCGGCGTCGGTGTTGCCGACCTCGATGGTCTTGCCGGACATGCTGGTGATCACGTCCGACGGGCGGTAGGCGTTGCCGTCGATCGCGTTCTCCACCGCCGGCACCACCACCACCAGGTTCAGCGGCAGGCGCGCAGTCGCGGCGGCGACGAAGGTGCCGATGACGTTGGCGCCACCGCACATGTCGTACTTCATCTCCTCGATGCCGCCCTGGGTCTTCAGGTTGACGCCGCCGGTGTCGAAGGTGATGCCCTTGCCGACCAGCACGTAGGGCTGGGCGTCGCCGCCACCATTCCACTTCAGCACCAGCAGCCGCGGGCGGTTGGCCGAGCCGCGCGCCACCGCCAGCAGCGAGCCCATGCCCAGTTCCTGCATCTGGGTTTCGTCGAGGATCTCGGCCTCGGCGCCGTCCACGCCCCGGGCGAAGGCGGCGGCGGTCTCGGCCAGGTAGGCCGGGGTGCACAGGTTCGGCGGCAGGTTGCCCAATTCGCGGGCGAATTTCACGCCGGCGGCGATCGCCTCGCCCTGAGCCAGCGCGGTGGTGTCGTCGCCGTGCACGGCCAGGCGGGCGAGGCCGCTGTCGTCGGGCTTCTTCTTGCCGAGGGTGGCGGTGTAGCGGTAGCAGGCGTGGTCGCTGGCGATCACCGCCTGGCGGATCGCCCAGGCCTGGTCGCGGCCCTTCACCTCCAGCTCGCTCAGGGTCAGCAGCGCGCTGGCCGCCGGCCCGCTCTTGAGCGCGCGCGCGGCGTCGCCGACCGCCTTCAGGTATTGCGGCACGCCGAACTTGGCGGCGTCGCCCAGGCCGACCGCCAGCACGCGCGGCGCCTGCACGCCGGGCAGGTCGTGGAGCAGGGCGGTGGCGCCGGTCTTGCCGCTGACGTCGCCGCGCTCGGCCAGCGCGGTCAGGCGTCCGCCGCTGGCCGCGTCCAGGGCCTGGGCGGCCGGGGACAGGCGCTTGTCGGCGAACACGCCGACGACGATGCAGTCGAACGCCGCGGTGGCCGGGGCGTCGTGGTTCAGGGTGAATTCCAGGGCCATTGATCAGATTCCGTTGGCAAATCCGTACAATCGCGGACTCTTTACCCCCAGTCGGATAGGCTGGGGCAGCCGCGAACGAATCCGAGAGTTTAAATCAACCCACCCCCATGCCGAAGCTCGATCGATACCTGCTGCGCGATTTCGTCCAGAGCTTCTCGGCCACCCTGATCGTGCTGCTGGTGGTCAGCGTCGGTGGTGTGCTGGTGGACATCCTGGGCAACATCGCCGATGGCCGCATCCCGGCCAAGTTGTTGTTTTCACAGCTCGGCCTGCAGTTCGTGGTGTACCTGCCGCTGATCCTGCCGCTGGCGCTGATGCTGGGCCTGCTGCTGGCGCTGGCACGGCTGTACCGCGACTCGGAAATGGCGGTGATCACCGCCATCGGCGTGGGCCCGCGGCGCCTGCTGCGGCCGATCCTGATGCTGGTGATCCCGGTGGTGACCCTGGTCGGCATGTGCTCGCTGTGGCTGGGCCCCTGGGCCGACCGCACCTCCGACCGGCTGATCGACGAGGCCAACCACAGCCTGCTGATGGCCGGGCTGGAGGCTGGGCGCTTCACCCCGCTGTCCGACGGCGGCATCGTCTACATCAGCACCCTGTCCGGGGATGGCACCAAGCTCAGCAAGGTGTTCATGCAGCGGCAGAAGGACGGCCGCCTGGACGTGGTCACCGCGCAGCGCGGCGCCATGTTCTTCGAGGGCAAGGCCGACCGCTACCTGCGCCTGGAGGACGGCTACCGGGTCGAGGGCCCGCTGGCCGGCGACGGGCTGGACTACCGGATGATGCGTTTCGTCAGCAACGACGTGGCGCTGCCCGACCGCAACGCCGCGCGCAAGGACGATGACCCCGAACTGCTGCCCACCGCCAAGCTGATCGGCGATCCGCGCCCGCAGGCCAATGCGCAGCTGCATGCGCGCCTGGCGCCGCCGCTGCTGGCGCTGGCCTTTGCGCTGCTGACCCTGCCGCTGTCGCGCAGTTCGCCGCGGCAGCAGCGCTATGGCCGGATCATGCTGGCGTTCCTGGCCTACCTGGTCGGCACCAACCTGATGTTCCTCGGCACCCAGTGGCTGAGCACCGAGAAGCTGCCGCGTGCGCTCGGCCTGTGGTGGCTGACCCTGCCGTTGCTGGCGCTGTCGGTGTGGATGTACCTGCGCGATGGCCGGTTGTCGCGGCCGCGGAGGCAGCCGGCATGAGGCTGCGTCCGAACCTGCACGATGTGTACGTGGGCCGCGCCGTGCTCGGCACGGTGCTGCTGACCTGGGCGGTGCTGCTGGGCCTGGACGTGATCATGGCCCTGTCCAACGAGTTCAAGACGATCGGCACCGGCAGCTACAGCCTGGGCCATGCCGCCGCGTTCGTGGCCTACACGGTGCCGCGCCGCGCCTACACCCTGTTTCCCACCGGCGCGGTGATCGGCGTGCTGATGGGTCTGGGCCAGCTCGCCGCCACCTCCGAACTGACCGCGCTGCGCGCGCTGGGTCTGTCGCGGCGCCGCCTGAGCCTGGCGGCGGCCTCGACCATGGCGGTGCTGACCGTGGTCATGGTGGTCAACGGCGAGACCCTGGCGCCATGGGCGCAGAACCAGGCCGATGCGATCAAGGCCAACGCCAAGTACAACGGCGACATGAGCATGGCCCGCTATTCCGGGCTGTGGGCGCGCGAGGGCAACACCTTCCTCAATGCCCAGGCCGGCGAAGAGCACCTGGAGGACGGCGGCGGCACCTGGCTGGAGCTGCGCGACGTGCGCCTCTACACGCTGGACGAGAGCGGCCGGCTGGCGTCGTTGACCCACGCCGCCATCGCCGAGCATCGTCATAGCAGTTGGACCCTCAAGCAGGCCTACCGAGACACCTTCGCCGAACGCTCGGTGCAGCGCGAGAAGTTCGACAGCCTGCCATGGCAATCGCAGCTGGATGCGAAGGCGCTGGCCTCGGGCCTGGCCAAGCCGCGCAACCTGTCGGCGCGCGACCTGCACACCAGCATCGAGTACCGCCGCCGCAATGGCCTGGACGCGCGCGACTACGAGGACCAGTATTGGAGCCGCTGGTTCTATCCGCTGAACGTGCTGGCGCTGTGCTTCGCCGCGATTCCGTTCGCGTTCGGCGCGCTGCGCAGCGGCGGCATGGGCAAGCGCCTGTTCCTGGGCATCCTGTTCGCCCTGGTGTTCTGGCTGCTGCAGCTGTTCTTCGGACGCATGGCCGGCGCCCTGAAGTTCGACTACCGCATCGCCTACGCCTTGCCGCCGCTGGTGATGCTCACCGTGTCCTGGTTGCTGTTCCGCAAGCGCAGCAGTTAGCGCGTGGTGCATGCGGCGTCGGGTACTTGCGCTCTTTCGAGCGGCGTCGCCCGTCGGCTCGATGAAGTCTGAAATTGTTGTATTTGCCAACTGGAAGGGTTTTCGATGCATCCCACTGCAATGAGTAATGGCCAGCGTTTCTTTGACGCTTACTCCGAGCCATTCAAAAGCCAATCGAGCGTCAAGGTCGTCGAGATCGGATCCAGGAATTTCAACGGTACCCTGCGCCAGGTCACGCCAGAGCCGTTCGAGTACATCGGTGTGGATTTCGCGAGCGGCGACGGCGTCGATGTCGTGCTGGATTCGCCGTATTCCCTTCCGTTCGACGATGCGTCCATCGACATGGTGGTGTCCAGCAGCTGCCTCGAACATTCGGAAATGTTCTGGGTGGTATTCCTGGAGATCCTGCGGGTGCTGAAGCCGGGCGGGCTGTGCTATTTGAATACGCCGTCGAACGGTGACTTCCATCGGTATCCGGTCGATTGCTGGCGCTTCTATCCGGACGCCGGCCAGGCGCTGGTCACCTGGGCGAAGTGGAACAAGATCGATGCGGTGCTGCTCGAGTCCTATGTCAGCAACCAGCATCTGGACCAATGGAACGACTGCGTCACCGTCTTCCTGAAAGATGCGCAGCACCTCGAGCGCTACCCGACCCGGATCCTGGACACGTTCCAGGACTTCCGCAATGGCACCAAGCATGGCGTCGAGGGATTCCTGAACCTCAGCGACTCGCCCGAAGACAGGGTCAGGCTGGCGGTCATCGAGCGGGTCGTGACCGGGCAGACCAAGGTCTAATCCCGCTCCGCTGCGCCAACGCATTGGCGGGGGGCGCGGCGCGCCGTGTTCTCGCGTTGGATCGTGCGCGTGGGCGATGATATGCAACAGCGGTGCGCCATTGCCGCGCCGCTGCGGATAGGCGCACACGTTGAAGTGCAGCTATGCCCTGTGCTGACGTCACGTCTTTGTTTTCGGTAGCCGCGTCAGACGGGTGCCGCTTGCGCGGTCGTGCCGCGCCGCAGTGGTCCCGATGTGGCAGGAGTGGTCGGCGCGCCGCCGCGCGCCCATGTGCTGCGATCAGGGCTTGGCTTTGGGCAATCGCGTCAGATAGGTGCCGCTGGCCCTGTCGTGCCGCGCCGCAGTGGTCCCGATGTGGCAGGAGTGGTTGGCGCGCCGCCGCGCGCCCATGTGCTGCGGTCAGGGTTTGGCTTTTGGTAATCGCGTTAAACAGGTGCGGCTGGCACGGTCGTGCCGCGCCGCAGTGGCCCCGATGTGGCAGGAGTGGTTGGCGCGCCGCCGCGCGCCCGTGTGCTGCGGTCAGGGCTTGGCTTTTGGTAATCGCGTTAAACAGGTGCGGCTGGCACGGTCGTGCCACGTCAACCGCTCCCGATCAAAAAGCGCCCACCAGAACCCCAACCCGCCCAGCAGCAACGACACCGTGCCGACCAGATAGCGCCGCCACAGCGCGCCCCAACCTGGCGCGTTGCCGTCGGCGCCGTGCAGGCGCAGCCGCCATGGACGCATGCCCAGGGTCTGGCCACCGCGACGCCAACTCAGCGTCGCATACAGGCCGGCCACCACCCAGCAACACAGCCACAGCAGCCACTGCAGGGCGCTGAACGGGGCGATGTTCTCGCGCGGCGCATGGCCTTCCAGCGTGTAGCCGAGGGTGAACAGCGCCGAGACCACGAACCACAGCGCCAGCACCGGCCAGGCGTCGTAGAACAATGCCAGCAGCCGCCACAGCAGCAGCGCGCGTGGACGGGGGGCGGAAGCGGGAGGCGGTGCGCTCATCGGCACAGCTTAGAGCCAGTCGCGCGCTTTGCGGTGGACTGCGTTGCGCGCGGCTCGCGCATGTGCCGCCCTGCGCTCGTCCCGCCCACATCGACCTTGCGCCCCCCGGCAAAGCCGCTAGGCTTTCCCGATTCCCGATTCCCGATTCCCGATTCCCCAATCCCCAATCCCCAATCCCCAATCCCCAAAATGCCCTCCCTGCAGTCCCCCGCCGAACGCCGCCAGCAGACGCAACGGCTCGCGCCGCTGCGCGAGGCCGATGCGGCGGCGATCCAGCAGTTCCTGGATGCGGCCTGGGCCGAGCAGGGGTTGGCGCGGCAGAGCCTGGACAGCTACCGCCGCGACCTGGAGGGTTTCGCGCGCTGGCGCGACGGTGCCGGCGGCGGGCTGGCCGGTGCCGATCGGCAGGCGCTGTTCGATTACCTGGCCTGGCGTACCGAACTGGGCTATTCGCCGCGCAGCAATGCGCGCTGGCTGTCGTCGCTGCGCGCGTTTTTCGCCCTGCGCGTGCGCCGCGGCGAGCGCAGCGACGATCCGACCGCGCTGCTGGAACCGCCGCGGCTGCCGCGTTCGCTGCCCAAGGCGCTGGCCGAAAGCCAGATCGATGCGCTGCTGGCGGCGCCGGACGCGACCGCGCCGACAGGCCTGCGCGACCGCGCCATGCTCGAGCTGATGTATGCCGCCGGCTTGCGCGTCAGCGAGCTGGTGAACCTGCCGGCCAATGCGGTGAATCTGCGCCAGGGCGTGCTGCGGGTCACCGGCAAGGGCAGCAAGGAGCGGCTGGTGCCGCTGGGCGAGGAATCGCAGCACTGGCTGCAGCGCTATCTGGACAGCGCCCGCCCGACGCTGGCGGCCGGGCAGGCGGTGCCGGCCAGCGATGGCGCGGTGCCGCTGTTCATCGATGCCGCACGGCGCGCGCTGACCCGCCAGCAGTTCTGGGGACTGGTCAAGCGCTATGCGGCGGTGGCCGGAATCGATCCTGCACGGATCAGCCCGCACGGCCTGCGCCACAGCTTCGCCACGCATCTGCTCAACCGCGGCGCCGACCTGCGTGCGCTGCAGATGCTGCTCGGCCACAGTTCCCTGTCCACCACCCAGATCTATACGCTGGTGGCGCGCGAGCACCTGCAGAGCCTGCACCGCAAGCATCATCCGCGCGGCTGAGCGTCGCCGCGGCGCGTGTGCGCGCCGCTCAGCCTGTCTACATGGAGCGTGCCGGGGGGTGTGCGACAATCGGGCGATTCGCAGCCCTCATGGATCGCCAATGCTCCGTTTTGCTCTCTGCACGCTGCTGGGCGCGGCTTCGCTCTCCGCCTGCGCACAGTCCACCTCCCCGGCGCCCGGCGCCGCGTCGGCCAAGGCCGCTCCCGCCGCCAGCGGCGCACCGGGCGAGCAGCGCGTACGCTCGGCGCTGCTGCAGCTCGATCCCAACTTCAAGCCCGACTACATCGGTGCCGCGCCGTTCCCCGGCTTCCGCGAAGTGGTGGTCGGCGGGCAGGTGCTGTACGTCTCCGACGACGGCCGCTACCTGTTCCAGGCGCAGCCGTTCGACATCCAGGAAAAGCAGTTCGCCTCCAGCGAAGGCCTGCTGAGCTACCGCCGCAAGCTGCTGGAATCGGCGCCGCGTGCCGACCGCATCGTGTTCGCCCCGGCCAATCCCAAGTACACCATCAGCGTGTTCACCGACATCGAATGCGGCTACTGCCGCAAGCTGCACAGCGAGATCGGCGAGCTCAACAAGCAGGGCATCGCCGTGGAGTACCTGGCGTACCCGCGCATGGGCCTGGGCAGCCAGGACTACAAGGACATGGTCGCGGTGTGGTGTGCGGCGGACAAGAAGCAGGCACTGACCGAGGCCAAGAGCAGCGGCAAGGTGCCCGGCGCGGCCAACTGCAAGAACCCGGTGACCATGCAGTACAACCTGGGCCAGCGCCTTGGCGTCAACGGCACCCCGGCGATCTTCGCCCCGGACGGCACCCAGATCGGCGGCTACCTGCCCCCGGCCAAGATGCGCGAGGCGCTGGACAAGCGCGCGGCGGAAGCGGCGAAGGCGGGCGGGAGCCGCTGAGCGCTGGCGCGCTGGGATTCGGCATTCGGGATTGGGGATTCGCTGGAGCGCTGCTGCGGCGAATTCCTTTGAGCAGGCGCTCTGCGTGCGGTTTCGGGCCCCTGATTCCCACTTCTACTGCGATCAGGACGCGGTCAGCGCGTCCTCGTGGCGAGCGGCCCTCCCGGCACGCGCCATTGCCGCGCCGTCCCCGATCCCACGACCCCGCCCGGGCAGGCCATCTTCATGGCGTTGCCTGATGGGCGTCCGTGCGCGGAACACCGCTTTTACCAATCCCAAATCCCGAATCCCCAATCCCGGCTTACAATAGCCAGCCCGTTTCCTCACACGGTTCCCCGGACATGATCGTCCTCGAGGGCGCTTCCGCCCTTTCGCCGTTCCGTCGCGCTCGGCTCGAAACCCGCCTGCAGTCCCTCGTTCCCGGCGTGCGCATCGTCGGCGCCTGGCACGTGTACTTCCTCGACGGCGACGACGCCGGGCAACTGGACCTGGTCGCGGCCCGCCGCATCCTGCAGGCGCAGGACGCACCGGCGCCGGCCGAAGCGGGCACCTGCTCGCGCTACGTGGTGCCGCGGCTGGGCACGCGCTCGCCGTGGTCGAGCAAGGCCACCGAACTGGTCCGCGGCGCCGGCTTGGCGATCCGCCGGGTCGAGCGCGGTACCCGCCTGGACCTGGCCGGCTGGCCCGAGGCGGCGGCCGACCAGGCCGCGCTGGCCAAGCTGCTGCACGACCCGATGACGCAGTCGCTGCTGGACGGCGCCGCGCAGGCGCAGGCGCTGTTCCAGGCGCCGGCGCGCGGCGAGGTCGAGCGCATCCCGCTGGATGCGTTGGAAGCGGCCAATGCACGCCTGGGCCTGGCCCTGGCCCAGGACGAGATCGATTACCTGCGCCAGCGCTTCGGCGAGCTCGGCCGCGATCCGGCCGACGTGGAACTGATGATGTTCGCGCAGGCCAATTCCGAGCACTGCCGGCACAAGATCTTCAACGCCAGCTGGACCATCGACGGCAAGGAGCAGGACCGCTCGTTGTTCCGGATGATCAAGCACACCCACCAGCAGACCCCGCAGCACACGCTCAGCGCGTACAGCGACAACGCGGCGGTGGTGGAAGGCCATCCGGCCGCGCGCTACCGTCCGGATCCGGCCAGCGGCGAATACCGCAGCGAGGCGGTGACGCCGTCAGCGTTCTGCATCAAGGTCGAGACCCACAACCACCCGACCGCGATCGCGCCGTTTCCGGGCGCCTCCACCGGCGCCGGCGGCGAGATCCGCGACGAGGGCGCCACCGGCCGCGGCGGCAAGCCCAAGGCCGGCCTGACCGGCTTCAGCGTCTCGCACCTGCGCATTCCCGGCCTGCCGCAGCCGTGGGAGGGTGCGCGTCCGCTCAACCCGCGCATGGCCCCGGCGCTGGAGATCATGCTGGACGGCCCGCTCGGCGGCGCCGCGTTCAACAACGAATTCGGCCGGCCCAACCTGCTCGGCTATTTCCGCAGTTTCGAGCTTCCGGAGACGCAGGACCTGACCCGCGCCTACGACAAGCCGATCATGCTGGCCGGCGGCCTGGGCGCGATCGACCGCGTGCAGGTGGAGAAGATCCCGCTGCAGCCCGGCGATGCGGTGATCGTGCTCGGCGGCCCGGCGATGCTGATCGGCCTGGGCGGCGGCGCGGCCAGTTCGGTGGCCTCCGGCGACAGCGCCGAGGATCTGGATTTCGCCAGCGTGCAGCGCGACAACCCGGAGATGGAGCGGCGCGTGCAGGAGGTCATCGACCGCTGCGTCGCGCTGGGCGCGGACAACCCGATCCGCTGGTTCCACGACGTCGGCGCCGGCGGCCTGTCCAACGCCATTCCCGAACTGCTGCACGATTCCAACGTAGGCGGCGTCATCGACCTCGACCGTGTGCCCAGCGACGACCCGTCGCTGTCGCCGATGCAGCTGTGGTGCAACGAATCGCAGGAGCGCTACGTGCTCGGCGTGCCGCAGGCGCGCCTGGCCGAATTCGCCGCGATCTGCGAACGCGAGCGCTGCCCGTTCGCCGCGGTGGGTGTGGCGACCGCCGAGGAAAGGCTCATTGTGGGCTACGGCGTCCTCGGCGCCGGGAACGATGAAACGCCAGCGGCACCCGCTTCTCACGAATCCCCAATCCCTAATCCCCAATCCCCGCACCCCATCGATCTGCCCATGGACGTCCTCTTCGGCAAGCCGCCGAAGATGCACCGCGACGCCCGGCAGCCGCCGGCACCGCGCTGGCCGGAGCTGGACACCGAGGCGCTGGACCTGCGCGAGGCCGGGCTGCGCGTGCTGGCCCATCCGACCGTGGCGGCGAAGAGCTTCCTGGTCACCATCGGCGACCGCAGCGTCGGCGGCCTGACCGCGCGCGAGCAGATGATCGGCCCCTGGCAGTTGCCGCTGGCCGATTGCGCGATCACTTTGACCGGCTTCGACACCTACGCCGGCGAAGCGATGGCGATCGGCGAGCGCACCCCGCTGGCCCTGCTCGACGCCGCCGCGGCGGCGCGGATGGCGGTGGGCGAAGCGATCACCAACCTGTGCGCGGCGCCGGTGCAGGCGCTGGACCAGGTCAAGCTGTCGGCGAACTGGATGGCCGCGGCCAACCACGACGGCGAAGACGCGCGCCTGTACGCCGCGGTCAAGGCCGTGGGCATGGAACTGTGCCCGCAGCTGGACCTGAGCATCCCGGTGGGCAAGGACTCGCTGTCGATGCAGGCGCAGTGGGGTGTGGCCGGGATTCGGGATGGCCGGCCTGCGGCCGTCGAAGAGCGAGTGGGATTGGGGATTGGCGAGAGCGGCACTGCGCGCGCGGAAGGCGCTTCTGCGAATCCCGAATCTCCACTCCCCACTCCCGGCGTCACCGCCACCCACAAATCCGTCTCGCCCGTCTCCCTCATCGTCTCCGCCTTCGCACCCGTCGCCGATGCGCGGGCGCAGTTGACGCCGTTGCTGGCGCGCGAGGCCGAGAGCGAGCTGTGGTTGATCGGGCTGGGCGGCGGCAAGCAGCGCCTGGGCGGTTCGGTGCTGGCGCAGGTGCATGGCGACGGCGCGCTGCCGGCGTTCGGCGGCGCGGTGCCGGATCTGGATGATCCGCAGCGGCTGCGTGCGTTCTTCGAGATGATCCGCGATGCGCGCGAGGCCGGCCTGCTGCTGGCCTATCACGACCGCAGCGACGGCGGCGCGTTCGCCGCGCTGTGCGAGATGGCGTTCGCCTCGCGGCAGGGCCTGGACATCACTCTCGATGCCTGGGGCGACGATCCGTTCCGCAGCCTGTTCAACGAGGAACTGGGCGCGGTGGTGCAGGTCGCGCGCGAAGACCGCGCCGCGTTCGCCGACCTGGTCGAACGCCATGCGCTGACCGAGTGCGCGCAGCGCATCGCCCGCCCCAGCACCGCTGCGGCGGTGCGCGTGGCCCTGGGCGGCAAGACCCTGGCCGAATGGCGCTGGGACGAGTTGTTCGATGCCTGGTGGTCGGTGACCCACGCCATGCAGACGCTGCGCGACAACCCCGACAGCGCCGCCGAGGAACGCGCGCTGGCGCGCGATTTCGCCGCGCCCGGGCTGAAGCCGAAACTGGCCTTCGACCCGGCCGAGGACATCGCCGCGCCGTTCATCGCCAGCGGCCAGCGGCCGAAGGTGGCGATCCTGCGCGAGCAGGGCGTCAACGGCCAGATCGAGATGGCCAATGCGTTCGAGCGCGCCGGTTTCCGCGCCTTCGACGTGCACATGAGCGACCTGATCGCCGGCCGCGTGGACCTGGCCGACTTCGTCGGGCTGGCTGCCTGCGGCGGCTTCAGCTACGGCGACGTGCTGGGTGCCGGCCGCGGCTGGGCCACCTCGATCCTGGAGCGGCCGGCGCTGCGCGATGCCTTCGCCGCGTTCTTCGCGCGTCCGGACACCTTCGCCCTGGGCGTGTGCAACGGCTGCCAGATGCTCAGCCAGCTCAAGGACATCATCCCCGGTGCCGAGCACTGGCCGCGCTTCCTGCGCAACCGCAGCGAGCAGTTCGAGGCGCGCACCAGCCTGCTGGAAGTGGTGGAATCGCCGTCGATCTTCCTGCGCGGCATGGCCGGCTCGCGGATCCCGGTGGCGGTGGCGCACGGTGAAGGCCGCGCCGAATTCGACACTGCCGTCGACCAGGCCGCCGCGCGCGTGGCATTGCGCTTCGTCGATGGCCATGGCGCTGTCGCCACGCAGTACCCGCTGAACCCGAACGGCTCGCCCGACGGCATCACCGGCCTGACCAGCGACGACGGCCGGGTGACCATCCTGATGCCGCATCCGGAACGCACCCTGCGCTCGCTCAACCTCAGCTGGCATCCGGCCGAGTGGCCGGACGAGGCGCCGTGGCTGCGCATGTTCCGCAATGCGCGGGTATGGGTGGGCTGAAGCCCGCCCCTGGCGCGCTCGCCGCGATGGCGACGCGCCTGCCTGGTCGGCTTTCGACGGTGCCGTGTTCCGTGACCTGATCGCGTGCTGGCGATGGGGCCAGCCAGGGCGCCATCGGCAGCGCCTGCTGCCGCGATCTTCGGGCCGGCGCTGCCGGCTGCGTTGATCGGGGCTGCTGCCGCGCTGCCATCGCTGTGGGATGCAGAATGCAGCGCCGGGATTGGTGGCGTGGCGCATGCGCCGAATCGCGCGTCGCTGTGTCCCATGTGGGAGGGACTTCAGTCCCGACGCAGGCCGCGTCCAGGCCGGCCGAGCCGGCGGTTTGACGGGCCGATGCCGTCGATTTTTCCTGTGTGCCGAGTGGGTTTCCTCGGCGCATCCCGGCGCATCCCGCTTTCGCATGAGCTGACCGTGCGCGGTCGCGGCTGAAGCCGCTCCTACGAGACATCGTGCTGCGTCGCGCCTTGCGCGGTGCCGTCATCGCTGCAGTGTGTGCCCGCGCCATCCGCCACCGCTTGCAAGCGAATGGTGCGTCCTCCCGCGCGTGGCGCTCTTCGCTGTGTAGCGACAGCCCGGCAGCACCCGCCCGTCGTCCGGCACAAGGTCGCTCCGCTGCGCGACCACTCACCCCCATTTCGCGCAGTCGGCGCCATGCGCAGCCGTCTGGAGCCGTCACCCAGCATGCCTGGACGCGCTTTCGCGCCTGTACCACCTGCTTGCGTCAAGTCCTTGACAGGAAACGAAATCGCCCGAAGTGCGATGTGTCAAGACTGGCAAGGTGTGTGCCGAAAAATTGGCGCGAGCTGGTTGTTTTCATTGATATTTGTCGAAAATTTAACGAAATCAGGCTGAATTCACGGTCTGTGTCACGACATGTGTCGCATTAAGTCAAAAACTTGACGTACTCGAGAGGCCGAGTTAACACTCGGGTCAGTTCCGCATTCCACCTCGGTTCATCTACAGCTCCGAGCAGCGACAGGCGTGAGCCTCTCGCGTCCCGGCAAGGGACGTGCGGCACCAAAAAACCGACAGGGGGTCGGCCGGCCGGAACGCCGGGCGAGGGTGGCTTTTTGACCAAAAACCAGCCGAATTGAGGAGCAGTCGTCGATGAATCGGATTTATCGCAAGGTCTGGAACAACGCGTTGGGGATGTGGGTCGTGGCATCGGAGCTGGCCAGCGGCGATGCGCGCGGGGCCGTCGTCCGCGACCGCCGCGCCGCACGCGCACACGGCCTGGCCCTGGCCGGCGCCATCGCGCTGGCGCTGGGCGCCGGCGTCCTGCCCACCAGCGCCCAGGCGCAGGCCCTGCAGATCGGCGACAACGCCAGCGCCAGCGGCGACTACGCCACCGCGGTCGGTGCCGAGAGCAACGCCAGCGGCGCGCAGAGCACCGCGACCGGCGCGGCCAGCAACGCCAGCGGCGACGGCAGCGTGGCCAGCGGCACCCTCAGCGACGCCAGCGGCGTGGAGGCCAGCGCGCTCGGCTACTACAGCACCGCCAGCGGCGACGGCGCGACCGCGCTCGGCGCCGAGAGCATCGCCTCCGGCGCGGCCAGCGCCGCGGTCGGCGTGGCGGCCGACGCGACCGGCGCGTACGCCACCGCGGTCGGCGGCTTCTCCAGCGCCAGCGGCTTCAACAGCACCGCGCTGGGCAACAGCGCGGTCGCGCAGGGCCGCAACAGCGTGGCGCTGGGCGCCGATGCGGTGGCGGACCGCGACGACAGCGTCTCGGTCGGCAAGGCCGGCGGCGAGCGCCAGATCACCCACGTGGCCGCCGGCACCGAGGCCACCGATGCGGTCAACGTGGCCCAGCTCGACGCGGTCAGGCAGACCGCCGACACCACCGCCAAGTATTTCCAGTCCAGCGGCAGCGACGCCAGCGATGCCGGCGCCTACGTCGAGGGCGCCAATGCGATCGCCGCCGGCGAAGGCGCCAACGCCATCGGCAACGGCGCCAGCGCACTGGGCAGCGGCGCCACCACGCTCGGCGGCAACGCCACTGCGGTCGGCAGCAACGCCACCGCCGTCGGCGCCTCGGCAACGGCGGTCGGCGGCGCGTTGTCGATCGTCGACGAGAACGGCGAGGTGCTGCTGGAAGGCACCACCACGGCGGCCGAGCAGGGCGCCAGCGCGTTCGGCGCCGGCGCGCAGGCCAATGGCGCGTTCTCCACCGCACTGGGCACGGCGGCGCGCGCCGACGGCCTGCAGAGCACCGCCACCGGTTTCTCCGCCGCCGCCACCGGGCTGGCCGCGACCGCCAACGGCGGCTTCAGCCAGGCCGGCGGCGACTTCGCGTCCGCGGTCGGCTACGGCGCCAACGCCAGCGGCGGCAATGCCGTGGCGCTGGGCTATTCGAGCCTGGCCAGCGGGGCGTCCAGCACCGCCGTCGGCGGCAGCGTGCTCGGCCTGTTCACCACCGAGGCGCAGGGCGAAGGCGGCAGCGCGTTCGGCGCCGGCGCCTGGGCCAATGGCGACTTCTCCACCTCGGTCGGCTGGTTGAGTTCGGCCGACGGCGCCTCCAGCGCCGCGTTCGGCGCCGCGTCGTGGGCGCAGGCCGACGATTCCACGGCGCTGGGCTACGGCGCCAAGGCCGCGGCCAGCGGCAGCGTCGCGCTCGGCCAGGGATCGGTCGCCGATCGCGCCGACACCGTCTCGGTCGGCACGGCCGGCAAGGAGCGGCAGATCGCCAACGTCGCCGCCGGCACCGAAGGCACCGATGCGGTGAACCTGGACCAGCTCGACGCGGTCAAGCAGGTGGCCGACGGCACTGCGCGGCTGTTCGCCGGCAGCGGCGACGGCACCGCGCTGGCGCAGGGCCAGCAGGCCACCGCCGCCGGCGCCGATGCGCTGGCCGATGGCGACTACACCACCGCCGTGGGGTCCACCAGCACCGCCGCCGGCCTCGGCGCCTCGGCGCTGGGCAGCGGCGCGGTCGCCAGCGGCGCCCATGCCAGTGCGGTCGGCACCGATGCCACGGCGGTCGGCACCTCGGCCACGGCCATCGGCAGCACCGCGACGGTGTACGAGTACGACGAGAACGGTTTCATCGTCGGCAGCCGCGAGCAGACCACCCAGGCCCTGGGCGTGGCCGCCACCGCAGTCGGCGGCGGCGCGCAGGCGCTGGATCCGCTGACCACCGCGGTCGGCACCGGCACCTCGGCCGGCGGTGTGCAGAGCACCGCGCTGGGCTACCACGCGCAGACCTTCAACGACGGCGCCACCGCGGTCGGCGGGCTGTCGGAAGTGGCCGGCGAACTGGGCACGGCGGTGGGCTACAGCTCCCGCGCCGCAGGCGACTACGCCACCGCGATGGGCATCGGCGCGCGCGCCACCGCCACCAGTGCGGTGGCGATGGGCATGAACGCACTGGCCAGCGGCACCGACAGCGTCGCCGTGGGCGGCGTCAGCACCGCCGCGGCCAGCGCCGGCAACAGCGTGGGCATCGCCGCCGCCACCGGCGTCGGCGGCATCGCGCTGGGCGCCGGCGCGCAGAGCCAGTCCGACTACGCGATCGCGCTGGGCTACAACGCCAACGTTTTCCCGAACCTGCCGGGCAACGTCGATTCGGTCGCCATCGGCCACAGCGCCGGTTCGTTCGCGCCGCGCACGGTGTCGTTGGGCAGCTATGCGCTGGCCGCCGGCGACAGCGGCATCGCGCTGGGCTACAAGGCCATCGCCTGGAACCCCGACAGCGTCGCGCTGGGCGCACGTGCGGTGACCTCGACCTACCACAGCAACGGCACCGCGCTCGGCACCGACAGCCAGGCCAACGGCAGCGATGCCACCGCGATCGGCTACGGCGCGCGGGTCAGCACCTGGCTGGACGATGCGCGCAACCAGGCGCCGACCAATGCGGTCGCGCTCGGCGCGCATTCCTACGCCGCGCGCGACAACAGCGTGTCGGTCGGCGACGTGGCCAACGGCCTGACCCGGCAGATCACCAGCGTCGCCGCCGGCACCGAAGCCACCGACGCGGTCAACGTGGCGCAGTTGCAGGAGGCCGGCAAGTACCTGCAGGCCAGCGCCGGCAACAGCGACGCCGGCGCCTACGTCGAAGGCGACGACGCGCTCGCCGCCGGCGAGGCCGCCAATGCCATCGGCAACGGCAGCACCGCAGTTGGCGCCGGCGCCGACGCGCTCAACAGCGGGGCGACCGCAGTCGGCAGCGGCGCGGTGGCCGCCGGGCAGAACAGCGCCGCCTTCGGCACCAACGCGCAGGCCACCGGGCCGGCGGCGGTGGCGGTCGGCGGGGTGGCGGTGGACGCCAACGGCGAGCCGCTGATCACCAAGAGCGGCGTGGCGGTGGATACCGGCGCCACCAGCGCCGGGGTCGGCGGTACCGCGCTGGGCGCCAGCGCCGATGCCAGCGGTTTCGCCGCCTCGGCGGTGGGCGTGGGCGCCTACGCCGGCGGCGCGCAGGCGTCGGCCTTCGGCGCGGTGGCCAACGCCACCGGCGACTACGCCACGGCGGTCGGCACGCAGAGCGCGGCCACCGGTACCAGCAGCGTCGCGGTCGGCGGTCCGGCCGATCTGATTCCGGGACTGGGCCTGTTCGTGCAGACCCAGGCCAGCGGCGCCAATGCCGCCGCGTTCGGCGCCGGCGCGATCGCCTCGGGCGACGAGTCCACCGCCAGTGGCAGCATGACCGAGGCTTCGGGCCTGCAGAGCACCGCGCTGGGCTACTTCGCCTATGCACCGGGCGACCATGCCAGCGCGCTGGGCGCGCAGTCCTGGGCCAGCGGCGCCAACAGCACCGCGCTCGGCTACTACAGCACCGCGTTTGCGGCCGACAGCGTGGCGCTGGGCGCCAACGCGGTGGCGCGCCGGGCCAACACGGTCTCGGTCGGCGATGCCGGCAGCGAGCGACAGGTCGTCAACGTCGCCGCGGGCACGCAGTCCACCGATGCGGTCAACCTCGCGCAGCTGGATGCGGTGCGCGCCACCGCCGAAAGCACCTCCAGGTTCTTCGCCCACAGCGGCGGCGGCACGGTCGGCGCCTATGCCGACGGCGACGGCGCGCTGGCCGCCGGCGATGCGGCCAATGCCTACGGCAGCGGCGCGGCGGCGTTCGGCAGCGGCGCGGCGGCGATGGGCGATGACGCGGTGGCGCTGGGCAACGGCAGCAGCGCCAGCGGCACCGGCGGCACCGCCATCGGCGGCCGCGGCCAGGCCTACGACCAGTACAACCAGCCGATCGTCGATGCCGCCGGCAAGCCGGTGCTGGTCGGCGCCAATGCCGGCGAGAACGCCACCGCGCTCGGCGCGGGCGCGCAGGCGACGGGCAGCGTCGCCACCGCCACCGGCTACGGCGCGCAGGCCACCGGCGACCACAGCACCGCCGGCGGCTACAAGGCGCGTGCGACCGGCAACTACAGCCTGGCGCAGGGCGACAACGCCTGGGCCAGCGGCGAGGACGCCAGTGCGGTCGGCGCCTATGCCTGGGCGACGGCCGATGGCGCGTCGGCGTTCGGCACTTCGGCCTGGGCCACCGGCACCAATGCCTCGGCGTTCGGTACCGGGGCGTGGGCCAGCGGCAGCGGCGCCACCTCGATCGGCTTCAACAGCTGGGCGCCGGGCCTGAGCGCCACCGCGGTCGGTCGCGGCGCGTTCGGCTACGGCAACTACAGCGTGGCGATGGGCTTCCAGGCGCTGGGCAACCAGGTCAACACCATCGCCATCGGCACCAACACCGTGGCCGACGCGGAAAGCGCGATCAGCATCGGTGCCGGCAGCGAGGCCACCGCCGCCAATGCGGTGGCGCTGGGTGCCGGGGCGGTCGCCGACCGCGCCTACAGCGTGTCGGTGGGCAGCGCCGGGCAGGAGCGGCAGATCACCAACGTGGCCGCCGGCACCGAGGCCACCGATGCGGTCAACGTCGCGCAGCTGGATGCGGTGAAGCAGGCGGCGGCGGCCACCAGCAAGTATTTCCAGGCCAGCGGCAGCGCCGACAGCGATGCCGGCGCCCTGGTCGACGGCGACAACGCGCTGGCGGCCGGCGAGGCGGCCAACGCCACTGCCGACGGCGCCACCGCGCTCGGCGGCGGCGCCAATGCCGTGGCCGCCGGGGCGACCGCGATCGGTTTCAACGCCGTGTCCAGCGGCGTCGACGCAGTTGCGCTGGGCAACACCAGCCAGGCGTCGGGCGAGAACAGCATCGCCATCGGCAGCAACGCCCAGGCCAGCGAGATCGGTGCCACCGCCAGCGGCGCCGGTGCGCAGGCCAGCGGCACCTATGCCACCGCCACCGGCAACGAAGCGGTGGCCTCGGACAACCAGGCCACGGCGACCGGTTTCCGCAGCACCGCCTCGGGCACCGGTGCCACCGCGCTGGGCGGCTACAGCGAGGCCACCGGCTACCTGTCCTCGGCACTGGGCTATGGCGCGCTGGCCTCCGGCAGCTACGGCACCGCGGTCGGCGTGTCCTCCACCGCGTCCGGCAGCGGCAGCGTGGCGGTGGGCGAGTACAGCGTGGCCTCCGGCGAGGAGAGCGTGGCGGTCGGCGGTACCTCGTTCTTCGGCCTGATCCCGGCCGAGGCCTCGGGCGCCAACAGCGCGGCGTTCGGCGCCGGTGCCGGTGCCACCGCCGACTTCAGCAGCGCGCTCGGCAGCCTCAGCTACGCCAGTGCCGACAGCGCCAGCGCGTTCGGCTATGGCGCCTATGCGTCCGGCGTCAACAGCGTGGCCCTGGGCGCGAACTCCGAAGCGGCGCGTGACAATACCGTGTCGGTGGGCAGCGCCGGCAAGGAGCGGCAGATCACCAGCGTCGCCGCCGGTACCGAGGCCACCGATGCGGTCAACGTCGCGCAATTGAACGAGGTGAAGCAGTCCGCCGATGCCACCGGCAAGCAGTTCAAGGCCAGCGGCGGCAGCGACCCGGCCGACGATGTCGGCAGCTACGTGGAGGGCAATTACGCCACCGCCGCCGGCGAAGCCAGCAACGCCTACGGCACCGGTGCCTCGGCCTTCGGCAGCGGCGCGCTCGCGGGTGCCCGCTACGCCACCGCGTCCGGCTACAACGCCACCGCCACCGGCGAGTCCAGCACCGCGATCGGCGGCTCGCTGTACTACACCGACGCGTCCGGCAACGTGCTGCTCGACGGCACCACCACCGCCAGCGCCGCCGGCGCCACCGCGCTGGGCGCGGGTGCGCAGGCCAGCGGCACGTTCAGCAGCGCCAGCGGTGCCGGTGCCGTCGCCAGCGGACTGCAGGCCACCGCCGATGGCTACAAGGCCACGGCCGGCAGCGACTACAGCACCGCGGTCGGCGCCTTCAGCACCGCCAGCGGCACCCGCACCAGCGCGTTCGGCTACGGCGCGGCGGCGGCAGGCAACTACGCCTCGGCGCTGGGTTGGGGCAGCACCGCGTCCGGCGCGTATGCCGCGGCGCTGGGCTACAGCGCCCGCGCCACCGGCGAGGATGCGACCGCGCTCGGTGCCTCGGCCTGGGCCACCGCGGCGCAGACCACCTCGGTCGGCCAGTTCGCTTGGGCGACCGCGCAAGGCGGCACCGCGATCGGTCAGAACGCCTTCGCCTACGGTGGCACCAACGCCACCGCGCTGGGCATCAACGCCTCGGCCAGTGGCGCCGGCAGCGTCGCCCTGGGTTCGGGCGCGCGCACCAGCGAAGCCAACGTGGTGTCGGTGGGCGGCGGCAACGGCGTCACCGCGCCGGCGACGCGCCGCATCACCAACGTCGGCGCGGCGGTCAACGCCACCGACGCGGTGAACAAGGCGCAGCTGGACGCGGTGGCCACCGCGGCCGGCGACACCAGCGCGCGCTTCCAGAGTTCCGGTACCGCAGTGGCCAGCGCCAGCGGCGTGGACAGCACCGCGGCCGGTGCCGGCGCCACCGCCAGCGGCCTGCGCAGTTCCGCGCTGGGCGTGGGCAGCGTCGCCGCTGGCGCCGGTGCCACCGCCAACGGTGCCGGCAGCTCGGCGACCGGTGCGCGCAGCACCGCGATCGGCCTGCAGACCAATGCGATCGGCGAGAACGGCGTGGCGATGGGCTACAACAGCTTCGTCCGCAACAGCGGCAGCAACGGCGTCGCGCTCGGCGCCAATGCCGGCGTCTCGGCGGACAACGCGGTGGCGCTCGGTGCCGGCTCGCGGGTGTACGAGGCCGACACCGTGTCGCTGGGCAGCGGCAACGGCCGCGGCGGCCCGGCGACCCGGCGCATCGTCAACCTGACCGCCGGCAGCGTCGCCGTCGGCAGCACCGAGGCGATCAACGGCGGCCAGCTGTACCAGTCGCTGAGCAACATGGCCACGTTCCTGGGTGGCGGTGCCGGACTCGGCGCGCAGGGCCTGTTCGTGGCGCCGACGTACGTGATCCAGGGCGCCAGCTACAACAACGTCGGCGCGGCGCTGGCGGCGCTGGACGGCAAGGTCAGCGAACTGGATGCGCGCACCGGCGGCAGCGCCACCGCGGCACGCAGCGCGCGCATGGTCGGCGCCAGTGCGGTGGCCGCGCAGGCCACCGAAGCGGCGCCTGCGGCGTCGGCCGCGACCGCTGCAACCGCGGCGGCGACGCCGGTATCCGGCAGCATCGGCACCGCGCAGGTCGGCGAAAGCACGGCGGTCGCCTCCAGCGCCACGGCGGTGGGGGCCGCCGCGCGCGCCAATGACGTCACCGGCACCGCCATCGGTGGCAGTGCCTACGCGCACGGCCCCAACGACACCGCGATCGGCAGCAACGCCAAGGTCAATGCCGACGGCAGCACCGCGGTGGGCGCCAACAGCCACATCGCGGCGGTGGCGACCAACGCGGTGGCGATGGGCGAGGGCGCCAGCGTCAGCGCGGCCTCGGGTACCGCGCTCGGCCAGGGCGCCAGCGCCACCGCGCAGGGCGCGGTCGCCCTGGGGCAGGGTTCGGTGGCCGATCGTGCGCAGACGGTCTCGATCGGCAGCGCCGGCAACGAGCGCCAGCTCGCCAATGTCGCCGCCGGCACCCAGGCCACCGATGCGGTCAACAAGAGCCAGCTCGACAACGGCGTGGCCACGGCCAAGTCGTACACCGATGCACGCTTCGGCACCATGGCCGACAGCTTCGAGGTGCTGCGCGGCGACGTCGATGCGCGGTTGCGCGACCAGGACCGCCGCATCGACCGCCAGGGCGCGATGAGCGCGGCCATGCTCAACATGGCCACCAGCGCCGCCGGCATCCGCACCCAGAACCGGGTCGGTGCCGGCATCGGTTTCCAGAACGGCGAGTCGGCGCTGTCGGTGGGCTACCAGCGTGCCTTCAGCGACCGCGCCACGGTGACCATCGGCGGTGCCTTCAGCAGCGACGACAGCTCCATCGGCATCGGTGCCGGTTTCGGCTGGTGATCCATCGCGGACGGCGGCGCGTGCCGCCGTCCGCCACGCAATGGCCTGAGGGGGCAGACCACAGGACCTTGGCTGGGCCGGCCAACGGATTCGGAAAAAGGGAGTTTTACGGCCGCAACTGTCGCCTGATCCACGAAACTTTGAAGAGGACGTCAACGTGATCGACAAGCAAAACCTTCGTATCAATGCCATCGCCGCCGCCATGCTGGCGATGTCGCTGGGAGCCTCGAGCGCGATCGCGGCCAGCGCCTCGGCGCCGCTGCCGGTCAAGGAACCGGGCAGGTCCGCGCCGGCCGATGCGGTGACCTCCAACCGCATCCTGGTGCGCTACAACGCCGGCACCGCCGCGGCCAGCGACCGCAGCGCCAAGCTGTCGACGGTGCAGTCGGCGGTGGGCCGTGCCAGCCTCGGCGGCAGCAACGGCATTTCGCGCGCGGCCGCGGCCAGCGTGCGCGCCGAGTATGTGCGGACCCTGGGCATCGGCGCGGACCTGATCCGCCTGGCCGGCAAGCTGAGCAAGGCCGACCTGGACAAGGTGGTGGCGGAGATCGCCGCCGACCCGACGGTGAAGTACGCGCAGGTCGACGCCAAGCTGCGGCCGGTCGACGTGCTGCGGGCCAAGACGCAGGTGCAGCCGCAATTCGTGCCCAACGATCCGCTCTACGCGCAGTACCAGTGGCACTACAGCAACGCCACCGGCGGCATCAATGCGCCGGCCGCGTGGGACGTGTCCAAGGGCGATGGCGTGGTGGTCGCGGTGCTCGACACCGGCATCCTGCCGAACCACCCGGACGTGGCGGTGAACCTGCTGCAGGGCTACGACTTCATCTCCGACGCGGCGACCTCGCGGCGTCCGACCGACGCCCGCGTGCCGGGCGCGCTGGACTATGGCGACTGGGTCGAGAACGACAACGAGTGCTACGCCGGCTCCGTCGCCGACGACAGCTCCTGGCACGGCAGCCATGTCGCCGGTACCGTCGCCGAAGCCACCAACAACGGCGTCGGCATGGCCGGCGTGGCGCCCAACGCCACCGTGCTGCCGGTGCGCGTGCTCGGCAAGTGCGGCGGCTACACCTCCGACATCGCCGACGCCATCATCTGGGCCTCGGGTGGCACCGTGTCCGGCGTGCCGGCCAACCAGAATCCGGCCGAGATCATCAACATGAGCCTGGGCGGCGGCGGTGCCTGCGACAGCGCCACCCAGGAAGCGATCAACGGCGCGGTGTCGCGCGGCACCACGGTGGTGGTGGCCGCCGGCAACAACACCGCCAATGCCGCCAACTTCAGCCCGGCCAGCTGCGACAACGTGATCGCGGTCGGCGCCACCCGCATCACCGGCGGCATCACCTACTACTCCAACTTCGGCGCCAAGGTGGACCTGTCCGGTCCGGGCGGCGGCGGCAGCGTCGACGGCAACCCGGGCGGCTACATCTGGCAGAACGGCTACAGCGGCGCGACCACGCCGACCTCCGGCAACTACACCTACATGGGCCTGGGCGGCACCTCGATGGCCTCGCCGCACGTGGCCGCGGTGGCCGCGCTGGTGCAGAGCGCGCTGATCGCCGCGGGCAAGGCGCCGCTGACCCCGGCGGCGCTGGAGACGCTGCTCAAGCAGACCGCGCGTCCGTTCCCGGTGTCGATCCCGTCCAGCACCCCGATCGGCACCGGCATCGTCGACGCCAAGGCCGCCCTGGCCAAGGCGCTGGAGGAGCCGTGCGATCCGGCCACCGAGCAGTGCGCGCCGCCGGCGACCGCGCTGACCAACAAGGTGGCGGTGGCGGGCCTGGCCGGTGCCGCGGGCAACGAGGCGCTGTACAGCTTCGAGGCCAAGGCCGGTGCGGTGCTGAGCTTCCTCACCTACGGCGGCAGCGGCAATGTGTCGCTGTATGTGAGCTTCGGCAAGGAGCCGGGCACCGGCAACGCCGACGCCAAGTCGACTCGTCCGGGCAACAACGAGACGGTGCGCTTCACCGCGCCGCAGGCCGGCACCTACTACATCAAGCTGGTCGGCGAGAGCACGTACAACGGCGTCAGCCTGGTCGCGCGCCAGTAAGCGTACGCGGCGCAGGGAAGCGCCATGCGGTTCCAGGAAACCCGGCTCCGGCCGGGTTTCCTGCGTCTGGGGTAGCGCCGTGTCGGCCCACTCCGCGATCGCTGCGGCGCGCAACGCAACTTCCCAGCATGTCCTGCCAGGATGTCAGGCCGATGACCGCGACGGGCATGCCGGTGCCGGTCGGCTGGCCGCCCGGTAGACAGCGGCGGGGGAGCGCGCCGGATTCGGCGTCGGGTCATGCCGAACTGCTAAAGTCGCACGGTCATCTGGGAGGGATCGCGTGAATGCGCTCGTGAAGGACACTGCCGTCGCCGTGGAGACGCCCGAAACCCGCATCATCGCGGCGTTGCTGGCCAAGGGCCGGCTCAAGGACGGCGACCTGGCGCGCGCGCGGCAATTGCAGCGCGAATCCGGCGGCAGCCTGCTGGCGCTGCTGGCGCGCCTGGGCCTGGTCTCCGAGCGCGACCATGCCGAGCTCAGCGCCGAAGTCCTGGGCCTGCCCCTGCTCGACGCCAAGCAGCTGCCGGCCACCGCGCCGGAGAGCCTGCCCGAGGCGCAACCGCTGTCGCTGCGCTTCCTCAAGCAGTTCCATGTGTGTCCGCTCGGCGAGCGCGAAGGCGTGCTGGAACTGTGGATGGCCGATCCGCACGACGCCTACGCCGCCGACGCGGTGCGCCTGGCCACCGGCCTGCAGGTGCTGCCGCGGGTCGGCCTGCGCTCGGAGATCGACGACCTGATCGAGCGCTGGTTCGGCCAGGGCCGCAGCGCGATGGGCGCGATCGTGGAAACCGCCGACGGCGACAGCGTCGCCGCCGACGACATCGAGCACCTGCGCGACCTGGCGTCCGAGGCGCCGGTGATCCGCCTGGTCAACCTGGTGATCCAGCGCGCGGTAGAACTGCGCGCCTCGGACATCCACATCGAGCCGTTCGAGAGTCGGCTCAAGGTGCGCTACCGCGTGGACGGCGTGCTGATCGACGGCGAGAGCCCGCCGGCCAACCTGACCGCGGCGGTGATCAGCCGCGTCAAGATCATGGCCAAGCTCAACATCGCCGAGCGCCGCCTGCCGCAGGACGGCCGCATCATGCTGCGGGTGCAGGGCAAGGAACTGGACCTGCGCGTGAGCACCGTGCCCACCGCGCACGGCGAGAGCGTGGTGATGCGCCTGCTCGACCGCGAGACCGTGGTGTTCGACTTCCACCGGCTCGGCTTCACCGACGCGTTCCTGCCGCAGTTCCGCAAGGTGCTGGAGCAGCCGCACGGCATCCTGCTGGTCACCGGCCCCACCGGCTCGGGCAAGACCACCACGCTGTACACCGCGCTGAGCCAGCTCAACACCGCCGACGTCAAGATCATCACCGTCGAGGACCCGGTCGAGTACCAGATCGAGGGCATCAACCAGATCCAGGCCAAGCCGCAGATCGGCCTGGACTTCTCGCATGCGCTGCGCAGCATCGTGCGCCAGGATCCGGACATCATCATGATCGGCGAAATGCGCGACCTGGAGACGGCGCGCATCGCCATCCAGTCCGCGCTGACCGGCCACCTGGTGCTGTCGACCCTGCACACCAACAACGCCGCCGGCGGCATCACCCGCCTGCTCGACATGGGCGTGGAGGACTACCTGCTGACCTCCACCATCAACGGCATCCTCGCCCAGCGCCTGGTGCGGCGGCTGGAGCCGACCCATGCCGAGCGCTACGCGGCCTCGCCGGAGGAAATCGAGAAGTTCGAACTGCGCCGGCTGCAGCCGGAGGGCGAGATCTTCCTGTACCGCCCGCGGCCCTCGGCGATCGCGCCGACCGGCTACGTCGGCCGCACCACGATCATGGAATTCCTGGTGATGAACGACGTGCTGCGGCGCGCGGTGATGCGCCACGCCGGCATGGGCGAGATCGAGCAATTGGCGCGCGAGGCCGGCATGCGCACCATGTACGAGGACGGCCTGGCCAAGGCGCTCAGCGGCCAGACCACGATCGAGGAAGTGCTGCGCGTGACGGAGGAAACCTGATGCGCGCGGCGTGCGCTCCGGCGATGGCAGCCTGTTGCTTCGCCATGCGCGGGCATTCCGTGTTCGAAAAGGCACGGGCCGCGCGCGATGCGCACTCCCCTTCCCGATTCCCCATTCTCCAGTCCCAGCTCCAGCCCTGATGCCCCTCTATCGCTACAAGGCCCTGGACTCGCACGGCGAGGTCCTGGAAGGGCAGATGGAAGCCGCCAGCGAGGCGGAGGTGGCGCTGCGCCTGCAGGAGCAGGGGCATATGCCGATGCAGGCCCGGCTCGCCGCCGAGGGCGGCGGCACCTCGCTGCGCGGGCTGTTCCGGCCCAAGCCGTTCGACGGCGCGGCGCTGGTGCAGTTCACCCAGCAGCTGGCGACCCTGCTCGGCGCCGGTCAGCCGCTGGACCGCGCGCTGTCGATCCTGCTCGAGTTGCCCGAGGACGAACGCTCCAAGCGCACCGTCGGCGACATCCGCGACGCGGTGCGCGGCGGCGCGCCGCTGTCCACCGCGCTGGAGCGCCAGCACGGGCTGTTTTCGCGCCTGTACATCAACATGGTGCGCGCCGGCGAGGCCGGCGGCAGCCTGCACGACACCCTGCAACGCCTGGCCGAATACCTGGAGCGCAGCCGCGAACTGCGCGGGCGGGTGATCAACGCGCTGATCTATCCGGCGATCCTGGTCAGCGTGGTCGGCTGCGCGCTGCTGTTCCTGCTCGGCTACGTGGTGCCGCAGTTCGCACAGATGTACGAGAGCCTGGACGTGGCCCTGCCGTGGTTCACCCAGGCGGTGCTGAGCGTGGGCCTGTTCGTGCGCGACTGGTGGATCGTGCTGCTGGTGGTGCCGGGCGTGACCGTCCTGGCGGTGGACCGCAAGCGCCGCGACCCCGCGTTCCGTGCCAGCTTCGATGCCTGGCTGCTGCGCCAGCGCTTCGTCGGCGTACTGATTTCGCGGCTGGAGACCGCACGCCTGACCCGCACCCTCGGCACCCTGCTGCGCAACGGCGTGCCGTTGCTGGCGGCGTTGGGCATCTCCCGCAACGTGCTGTCGAACCTGGCGCTGACCGCCGATGTCGGCGCCGCCGCCGACGACGTCAAGAACGGCCACGGCCTGTCGGCGTCGCTGTCCAAGGGCAAGCGCTTCCCGCGCCTGGCGCTGCAGATGATCCAGGTCGGCGAGGAGTCGGGCGCGCTCGACATCATGTTGCTGAAGACCGCCGACACCTTCGAGCAGGAGACCGCCCAGGCCATCGACCGCCTGCTGGCGGCGATGGTGCCGGCGATCACCCTGGTCCTGGCCTCGGTGGTCGGCCTGGTGATCATCTCCGTCCTCGTCCCCCTCTACGACCTGACCAATGCGATTGGGTGAGGCGCCACGCTTATGCGCCATGGCGCATGTGGCGCCGAACGCCCGGCCAGGGATGGCCGGGCCGGTGGTTCCGGCGCTCGTCGTGCTGCGCCACGGATGGCAACGCGTGCGTCTGGCGCAGCGGAGTAATGAATCGAAAGAGGCCATGCGCTTGCGAACCACCGGTTCGCGCATGGCCGAACGCCCGGCCATGGATGGCCGGGCCGGTCTATCCGGAGCCGGCAATGCGACGCCACGGACGGCAGCGGCCTTGCCTGGCGCGTCCGCGCGGCGCGCCATGGCGCATGTGGCGCCGAACGCCCGGTCTCGGCCGGGCCGCGGGCGACCCTCGCGGACTGTGACGCCGCGCGTTCCCACGCGGGAACCTTCCGCCGCCGCCCCTGTCCCATTGCCAGCGGCGCCGCGCGCGCCGGCCGCGGCCGTGCGTGCGCGCGGCGCGGATCCTCCACCGCCCGGTGTGACGGCGTGCGTGACGCGCCGCTGTACCGCCGGCCGGCACCGGCTGCCATCGTCACCGTGTTCGGCTACATAGGTCTTCCACCGCAAGGATCCGATGCAATGCGCACTCTTCGCCGCTCCCTGACCCGTTCCCCGTCCGCCGCACGCCAGGCGGGCATGAGCCTGCTGGAAATCATCATCGTCATCGTGCTGATCGGCGCGGTGCTCACCCTGGTCGGCAGCCGCGTGCTCGGCGGCGCCGACCGTGGCAAGGCCAACCTGGCCAAGTCGCAGATCCAGACCCTGGCCGGGAAGGTCGACAACTACCAGCTCGACACCGGCAAGCTGCCGTCCAAGCTCGACGACCTGGTCACCGCGCCGGGCGGCGTCAGCGGCTGGCTCGGTCCGTACGCCAAGCCGGCCGAACTGAACGACCCCTGGGGCCACCCGATCGAATACAAGGTGCCCGGCGAAGGCCGTCCGTTCGACCTGATCAGCCTGGGCAAGGACGGTCAGCCCGGCGGCAGCAGTTACGACGCCGACATCAAGTACGAGTGATCCGGCGCCGTGATCCGGGCCCCTGCCGGCGCGCTGCGCTTCGGCGTGCCGGCGTGCGCGCCGGCCGCGCGTGCGCGCATGCGCGGCGTGTCGCTGCTGGAGATGCTGCTGGTGGTGGGCCTGATCGCGATCGCCGCGCTGCTGGCGGCCTCGGTGCTGACCGGCGGCATCGACGGCATGCGCCTGCGCTCGGCGGCCAAGGAGATCGCCTCGCAACTGCGCTACACCCGCGCCCAGGCGATCGCCAGCGGCCAGCCGCAGCGCTTCCTGATCGATCCGCAGGCGCATCGCTGGCAGGCGCCCAACGGCCGCCACGGCGAGATCCCGCCGTCGCTGACGATCCGCTTCACCGGTGCGCGCCAGGCGCAGCGCCGCGACGGCGAGGGCGCGATCCAGTTCTTCGAGGACGGCGCCTCCACCGGCGGGCGCATCGACCTGCAGGCGCGCCAGGCGCGCTGGCGCGTCGACGTGACCTGGCTGACCGGCGAGGTCACGGTCGGGCGTGCACCGGACCAGGCGGGCCCATGAACCGCCAGCGCGGCTACACCCTGATCGAGGTGATCGTGGCGTTCGCGCTGCTGGCGCTGGCGCTGACCCTGCTGCTGGGCTCGCTGTCCGGCGCCGCGCGCCAGGTGCAGCGTGCCGACCAGTTGAGCCGCGCCACCCTGTACGCGCAGTCGCTGCTGGCGGCGCAGGGCGTGGAGCAGCCGCTGCAGCCGGGCCGCAGCCAGGGCACGCTGGACCAGGGCCGCTACCGCTGGACCCTGGACGTGGCGCCCTACGCCGACCCGCGGCGGCCGCCCGATGCCGCGGTGACGCCCGGCGCACCGACCTTGTTGCAACTGACCCTGCAGGTGAGGTGGGGCGATACGCCGGCGCAGGCGCTGCAGTGGAAGACCCTGCGCCTGGTCGCCCCGCAAGGCAACGGGGTGCCGCAATGAACGCACGCGCGCCGCACCGCGCCACCGCGCGCGGCTTCACCCTGATCGAAGTGCTGCTGGCCACGGTGCTGCTGGTCGGCGGCCTGACCCTGGCCTTCGCCACGCTGCGCTCGGCGATGGCGATCAGCGGCCGCGGCGAGGCGATCGCCGGACGCAGCGAACGCATGCGCGCGGTCGAGGGCTTCCTGCGCCGGCGCCTGAGCGGCGCGCAGTCGCTGCCGCTGGACATCGACACGCACACCCTGCAGCCGGTGCGCTTCGTCGGCGAACCGCAGCGCATGCAATTCGTGGCCGATCTGCCCGAGTACCTCGGCCGCGGCGGCCCCTATCTGCACGACCTGCGGGTCAGCGGCGAGGGCGACCATCGGCAACTGGCGATCGCGCTGGTGCAGGTGCAGGCCGGCAAGCAATTGGCGGAGACCCCGCCGCGCCCGCCCGAGCCGCTGGCGCGCGACCTGCGCGAGGTGCGCTTCCGCTACCGCGGCCTGGACCCGGAGCGCGGCACCATCGGCCCCTGGCAGGAGCGCTGGGAGCGCACCGACACGCTGCCGCTGCTGGTCTCGATCGAACTGCGCAGCGGCGACGGCACGGCATGGCCGCCGCTGGTGGTGGCGCTGCGCCAGGCCGGCGGCGCGGAGATGCGGCAGTGAGCGCGGCACATCGCAGCCGCGGCGCGGCGCTGGTGCTGGTGCTGTGGCTGATCGCGCTGCTGACCGCGCTGATCGGCGCCTTCGCACTGACCGCGCGCACCGAGAACCTGCAGGGCAAGGTGCTCGGCGACGGCGCCGAGGCGCAGGAACGCGCTCGCGCCGGCCTGGAATACGCGCTGACCCGGCTCGCCGGCACCGCCACGCAGCCGGGCTGGCGTGCCGACGGGCGCCGCTACCGCTGGCAGTACGAAGGTGCCACGGTCGACCTGCGGGTCACCGACGAGAGCGGCAAGGTCGATCTGAACATGGCCGATGCGCAACTGCTGGCGGCGCTGGTGCGCGCGGTCGGCGAGGATCCGCAGCGCGCCGAACGCATCGCCGCGGCGATCGTGGACTGGCGCGATCCCGATAACCTGACCCAGCCCAACGGCGCCGAGGATCCGGACTATGCCGCCGCCGGTTTGCCCTACGGCGCCAAGGATGCGCCGTTCGAAAGCCTGGCCGAGCTGCAGCTGGTGCTGGGGATGGACCCGGAGCTGTACGCCAAGCTGCTGCCCAACCTGACCCTGTACGGCGGGGTGTCGCGGCCCACGCCGGACTTCGCGCCGGGGCCGGTGCTGACCGCGCTGGGCCTGGACGCGCAGCAGGTGCTGGCGCAGCGCGAACGCACCGACCAGACCCAGCTCGGCATGGTCGGCATGGGCGGTGGCGGCACCTACAGCATCGAAAGCCGGGCGCGGCTGGGCAATGGCCGCGAGGGCGTGTTGCGTGCGGTGGTGCGCCCAGGCTCGTCGGCGCTGCCGGGCTCCGCCTACACTGTGTTGCGTTGGGAAGAAGGAACGACGGTGCGATGACGGCGTGGCGCGACACGATGGACAAACTTGGCGTACGCATCGCCCCCGGTGCGGGCGGGCTGCTGGCCTGGTGGCAGCGCTCGCTGATGGCGTGGCTGCCGCCGCGCTGGCAGCTGCAGTTGGGCTGGTCGCAGGCGCGGCTGCTGCTGTGGCGCGAGGGCGAGCAGCTGATGCTGGCGCGGCAGGTCGAGTCCGAACTGGGCGCGCCGCTGGCGCTGCCGTGGCCGCTGCTGCCCGACGAACTGGAGGCGCTGCTGGGGCCGCGCCTGGCGGCGCTGCCGCGGGTGTGGCTGTTGCCGGTCGAGGCGGCGCTGCAACGCCGGTTGCGCCTGCCGGCGGCGGCCGCCGAGCACCTGCGCGAGGTGGTGAAGTTCGAGATCGACCGGCAGACCCCGTTCCAGGCCGACCAGGTGATCTACGACGTGCGCGCCGACGGCCGCCGCGACGACGCCCAGCTCGATGCCGAACTGGTGGTGGCCCCGCGCCGCGTGCTGGATGACCTGCAGGCCAGTGCCGGCGCGCTGCGTCCGACCCTGGCCGGCATCGACGTCGCCGGCAGCGATGGCGCGCCGCTGGGGGTGAACCTGCTGCCGCAGGAACAGCGCCACCGCCGCGCCGACCCGATGCGGCGCTGGAACGCGATCCTCGCCGTCACCGCGCTGCTGGCGCTGTGCGCGGCCGGCTGGCAGTTGCTGGACAACCGCCGCGATGCGCTGGAGCACCTGCGTACCCAGGTGGACAGCGGCGCGCAGCGCGCGCGCGCGGTCGCCGCGCAGCGCCAGCAACTGGTCGACCTGGTCGAAGGCGCCGCGTTCTTCGACCAGTTGCGCGCCGAGCGCCCGGCCTCGGTCGAGGTGTGGAACGAACTGAGCAAGCGCCTGCCGGAGGGCACCTATCTGGAGAAGTTCTCGATCGAGGGCAACCAGCTGCAGTTGATCGGCCTCAGCAGCGAAGCCTCGTCGCTGGTCGGGCGGCTGGAAGGTTCGCCGCTGTGGCGCACGCCGTCGCTGACCGGTGTGCTGCAGGCCGACCCGGGCAGCCACCGCGACCGCTTCACCCTCACCGCCGAACTGGCCGGCACCAAGCGCAAGGAGGCCGCCGATGCCGGTGCAGGTCGATAAGCGCGATCGCTGGCTGGCGCTGGGGCTGCTGCTGGCGGCGCTGGCGCTGGGCTACCTGGTGCTGGTGCATCCGTGGTGGACCGTGCCGATGCGCGAGGTCGATGCGCAGATCCAGGAACTGCGCCAGCGCGAACTGCGCGTGCGCATGCAGTTGCAGCAGGCGCCGCAGGTGGCGCAACGGCTGCAGCAGGCTCAGGGCGAACTGGCCACGCGCCCGGGCTTCCTGCGCGAGACCTCGGCCGAACTGGCCTCGGCCGGCCTGGTGCAGCGCCTGGAAAGCGCGGTGGCCACGGCCAGCCCCGGCAACCGCAGCTGCGCGATCAGCAACCGCTCGCCGCTGGCCGCCGACAACCGCAGCGACCGCTTCACCCGCGTGGCGGTGCAGGTGCGCCTGCGCTGCGGCACGCCGGAACTGGCCGCCGTGCTGCATGCGCTCGAGAGCGGCACGCCGGCGCTGTTCATCGACAACCTCAACGTGATGGCGCAGCGCTACCAGCTCTCGCCGGGCGAGAGCGGCAACGGCCTGGACGTGGCCTTCGAACTGGCCGGCTACCTGCGTCCGAACGCGATGCCGGCGCCGCCGGCGGCGTCTGCCACGCCGGATCCGTCGGCAACGGCAGCACCCGCCGCGGCCACGCCGGTGATGAACGCCGGCGGTTCGGCCGGCGCCGGCCCGAGCGAGCCGGCCGCCGTGCCGTCGCCGCCGCCGGCCACGCCCAGCGCGACCAACCCGCCAGGTGCGCCCGGCGCCGCGAATGCCGCGCCCGCGGACCTGCCGCAACAGGTGGAGGGCCGCCATGCGAATTGAAGCGATGGGCCTGCGTACCGTGTGGCTGGGCACGCTGGCGCTGTGGGGCCTGCTGATCTGGGCGCTGGGCCTGGGCGGGCTCGGCGAACGCGTGGCGCCGCTGCCCGACGATCCTTCGATGCTGCAGCGGCTGCCTGGCCTGCCCGCGGCGTCCACGCAGCGCCTGGGCGATTTCTCGCAGTACGGGGAGATCGCCGCGCGGCCGGTGTTCGCCGAGGATCGCCGCCCGCATCCGTTCTTCCTCAGTGCCGACAGCGGCCAGTCCGCCGCGCCCAACGTGCGCCTGACCGGCGTGCTGCTCACCGACCGCTTCAAGATGGCGACGCTGACCACCGAGCAGGGCGAATCGCTGCGCCTGCAGGAAGGCGGCGACGCCGTGCAGGGCTGGCGGCTGCTGTCGCTGGCGCCGCGCCAGGCCACGGTCAGCGGCAGCGGCGGCACCCAGACCCTGGAACTGAAGGTGTTCGACGGCAAGGGCGGGCAACCGCCGACCGTGCTCGGCCAGCCCGGGCGTGCCGCTGCGCAGGGGCAGATGCCGCCGCCGGCGTCCGCGCCCAACGGCCAGGCCAACGCGACCGCGCCGCGCCCGCCGAACCAGTCCACCCCCAACCCGGTGCCGAACCAGGCGCCGACCCCGAGCGCCCCTCAGCCGTCGTCGCCGGCTCCGTCGTCGGAGCAGTTGCAGGCCATCCGCGAGCGGATCGAAGCGCGGCGTCGGCAATTGCAGCAACAGCGCCAGAACAACCCCTCAGGTCAGAACCCTTGAAGAGTGATCGCATGACGCCGCGTCTGTTTTCCCTGTTCCTCGCCATCGGCCTGGTGGCCGGCTGCGCCACCACGCCCTCGCCGGACATCCGTCGCGGCGCCGCGATCAACCCCCAGGTGGGCGCGGCCGGCAGCACCCAGACCGACGGCCAGGGCGGCCCGGCCGATCCCAACGCCTTGCCCGAGCGCGCCACCCCGGTGATCCGCCGCGGCAGCGGCACCATGATCAACTCCGCGGCCGCCGCGGCACCGGCGCCCTCGCTGGGCAACGCCAGCAGCGGCAGCGCCACCTTCAACTTCGAGGGCGAATCGCTGCAGGCGGTGGTCAAGGCCATCCTCGGCGACATGCTCGGGCAGAACTACGTGATCGCACCGGGCGTGCAGGGCACGGTGACCCTGGCCACGCCCAAGCCGGTGTCGCCGGCGCAGGCGCTGAACCTGCTGGAGATGGTGCTGGGCTGGAACAACGCACGCATGGTCTACAGCGGCGGCCGCTACAACATCGTCCCCGCTGACCAGGCCCTGGCCGGCACGGTGGCGCCGAGCACCGCCTCGCCGGCCAACGCGCGCGGCTTCGAGGTGCGGGTGGTGCCGCTGAAGTACATCTCCGCCAGCGAGATGAAGAAGGTGCTGGAGCCGTACGCGCGGCCGAACGCCATCGTCGGCATCGACGGCTCGCGCAACGTCATCACCCTGGGCGGCACCCGCGCCGAGTTGGAGAACTACCTGCGCACCGTGCAGATCTTCGACGTCGACTGGCTGTCGGGCATGTCGGTGGGCGTGTTCCCGATCCAGTCGGGCAAGGCCGAACAGGTGGCGGCCGACCTGGAGAAGGTGTTCGGCGAGAACAGCAAGACCCCCAGCGCCGGCATGTTCCGCTTCATGCCGCTGGAGAACGCCAACGCGGTGCTGGTGATCACTCCCCAGGCGCGCTACCTGGACCAGATCCAGGAATGGCTGGACCGCATCGACAGCGCCGGCGGCGGCGCGCGGCTGTTCTCCTACGAACTCAAGTACATCAAGGCCAAGGATCTGGCCGACCGCCTGGCCGAAGTGTTCGGCGCCGGCGGCGGCAACCGCGGCGACTCCAACGCCTCGCTGATGCCGGGCTCGCAGATGAGCCAGTTGAACGGCGGCGGCCTGGGCGGCTTCAACGGCAGCGACAGCAGCAGCCTGGGCGGCGGCAGCTTGGGCAGTAGCGGCAGCAGCAGCGACAGCCTGTCGGGCGGCAGCAGCTCGTCCGGCAGCAGCGGCGGCTTGGGTAGTGGCAGCCTGCAACTGTCCCCGCGCACGTCCGGCAACGGCAGCGTGACCCTGGAAGTGCAGGGCGACAAGGTCGGCGTGTCGGCGGTGGAGGAAACCAACACCCTGCTGGTGCGCTCGACCCCGCAGGCCTGGCGCTCGATCCGCGACGTGGTCGAGAAGCTCGATGTGATGCCGATGCAGGTGCACATCGAGGCGCAGGTGGCGGAGGTCAATCTGACGGGCAAACTGCAATATGGCGTCAACTGGTACTTCGAGCAGGCGGTGAACGCAGCGTCCGATGCCACCAATATCGGCATCGGCGGCGGCGCCAATCTGCCCAGCGCGGCGGGTCGCAAGATCTGGGGCGATATCGCCGGCAAGATCACCGGCAGCAGTGGGCTGGGCTGGACCTTCCTCGGCAAGAATGCCGCGGCGGTGATCACCGCGCTGGATCAGGTCACCGACGTCAAGCTGCTGCAGACGCCATCGGTGTTCGTGCGCAACAACGCCGAGGCCACGCTCAATGTGGGTACGCGCATCCCGATCAATTCGGTCAGCGTCGACACCGGCCTGGGCACCGGCACCACCTACTCGTCGGTTAACTACCTCGATACCGGCGTGATCCTGAAGGTGCGTCCGCGCGTGACCAAGGACGGCATGGTGTTCCTGGACATCGTGCAGGAAGTCAGCTCGCCCGGCGCGGCGCCGACCAATTGCGGCACCAGCGCCGGCACCAGTGTCGCCTGCAACGTGCCGATCAACACGCGACGGGTCAAGACCGAGGCGGCGGTGCAGAGTGGCGACACCATCATGCTGGCCGGCCTGATCAGCGACAGCACCACCGACGGCAGCAACGGCGTGCCGTACCTGAGCAAGCTGCCAGTGGTCGGCGCACTGTTCGGGCAGAAGACCCAGGACAAGACCCGTCAGGAAGTGATCGTGCTGATCACGCCGTCGATCGTGCGCAACCCGCAGGAAGCGCGCAATCTCACCGACGAGTACGGGCAGAAGTTCAAGGCCATGGAGCCGCTGCCGGCACGCGGCAAGAAGTAAGCGGGTGAGCCTGCCCATCGTGCTGCTGGCGGTCGGCGTCGACGACGTCGCGCTGGACGCCTGCCTGGGCGCGTTGGAAGCGAACACCCCGGCCGGCACCCGCGTGTGGCTGGCCGACGATGCACAGGCCGGCCCGCGCGGCATTCGGGTGATCGAGGCCTGGCTGGCGCGCACGCGCCTGCAGGCCGACTACACGCGCCGGCCGCGCATGCTCGGCGAGGTCGCGCATGTGGACGAGATGCTGCGTGCCTGCGGCGACGCCGATGTGGCGGTGCTGGCGGCCGACGCGCAGCCCGGGCCAGGCTGGTTGCTGCAGTTGAGCGCCTGCCTGGCGCGCGATGCGGCCATCGCCAGCGCCACGCCGTGGAGCAATGCCGGCGAGGCCTGCGCGTGGCCGCGGCTGGGCGAGATCAATCCGCTGCCCGAGGATCCCGAGCGCCTGGCACGGGCCTGCGCGGCCTTGCCGCCGCTGCATCCGGAACTGCCGTCGGCGGTCTGCCATGCGGTGGTGCTGCGCGGCGTGGCGCGGCAGCGCGCCGGCGGGCTGGACGCCAGCAGCTACGGTTCGTGGTATGCGGCGCTGACCGATCTGTCGCTGCGCATGGCCGGGCTCGGCTGGCGCAACGTGCTGTGCGAGACCGTGCATGTCGCCTGCAGTGGCGAAGGCCGCGCCGCCGATGGCGACATGGACGCGCTGGCCACGCGCTGGCCGGCCTGGCATGCGCGCCTGGCCGGCTTCCTGATGCACGATCCGCTGCGCGCCTGTCGCGAGGAACTGCAGCGCCTGTACGACACGCTGCCGCCACCGGATCCGCAACGTGTGCTGTTCGATGCGTAGTGCGTCTGGTGTCGAGGTCGCTCCCATAATTCAGCCATGGTGACAACAAGTGCAAGGGCAAAGCTTTCGCCTTGCGGCGAGTCACTTTTCTTTGCTTGTGCAAAGAAAAGTAACCAAAAGAAAGCACACCCTGCCTCGCGCCCTCCGCGCTAACGCGCTCCGGGTCCGCGTCCATCCCGGGGATCCGCGGAAGGGGCATCCTGCCCCTGCCGCGGACGGCGCACATCCATGTGCGCCGCCCCTTCGGGGTTTTTCCCCGCGATGGCCGCCGCTTCGGAAGGGAACCCGGTAAGTCAAAAGCAAGGGCAAGAGCAACAGCCAAAGCCGAGCGAGCGCGACTTCCACAGCAGCTTGCGGCGAGCCCGCCGGATGCACTGTGGGAGGGACTTCAGTCCCGACGCATTTCGCCATCGGAAAGTACGCACCACTTCGTGCGTCGTGGCTGCATGACAGTTGACTCCCACAACCTCCCGTGCCTGGTTGGCATCGCCGCAGGTCGGCTTATTCCTCCGGCGCGTAGACATCCACCGACACTTCCAGCACATCGTGGCGCCAGGACTCGATGTCGAATTCCACGGCACGTCCGTCGGGATCGTAGCTGACGCGTTGCAGTCGGAAGCAGGGCGTGCCGGCGGTGGATTGCAGCAGCACCGCCTGCTCGGCATCGAGCGTTGCCGGATACATCGACAGCCGGCTGCGCGCCTGCCGCAAGCCCAGGCGCTGGGTCAGCACGGCGCTCAGCGAGCCAGCCAGATCGTGATCGAGCAGCGTCGGTGCCCACGCGGCGAGGATCGCGTTGGTCTCCAGCAGCACCGCGCGCCGTCCGATCCAGCGGCGTCGGCGCAGCACGAACACCTCGGCATCGGGATCGTCCAGGTGCAGGTGCCGGGCGAGCGCCGGGCCGGCCGGCTGGCGCTGCGCGGCGAGCAGTTCGGTGCGCGGTACGCCGCCCTGCGCGGCCACGTACTGCATGAAGCCGGCGATGCTGTTGGGGTCGTGGCGCACCCGCGGCGCGCTGACGAACCAGCCGCGGCGGTTCTCTCGGTAGATGTGCCCGTCCGACTCCAGTTGCTGCAGGGCTTCGCGCAAGGTGATGCGGGTGCAGCCGAACAGCGCGGCCAGTTCGCGCTCCACCGGCAGGCGTTGGTCCGCCCGCCATTCGCCGGCGGCGATGCGCGCCAGCAGCGCATCGGCGATGCGTTGGGCGAAGCCGGCGGTGGTGGCGAAGTGCATGCGAAATCCAGTGCGTGGAGAAGCGTTGCTGACAAGACTACGCTGCCGGCAGGCACGCGGACGATGCGGGCGTCTGATGTTCGCGTGATGCGCGTGCGGCTGCTGCGCGCCATTCGCATCGAGTTGACGACGGCACGCGCTGTGCCGCCAGGCAGCAAATAGAGCGTGGCGTGTCAGGTGACGGCTTGCGCGCGGCGCAGATCGGCCTGCCACAGGCGCAGTCCGTACACCGCCAACACCACGAATCCGGCGTACAGCGCTGCGGTGGGGTACAGCCCCTTGTACACGAACACGCCGACGTAGACGCAGTCCAGCACGATCCACAGGCCCCAGTTGGCGATGCGCTTGCGCGCGGCCCACACGCTGGCGACCACGCTGAACGCCGACAGTGCCGCATCCAGCCACGGCAGCGCCGCATCGGTGTGCCGGTGCATCCACCAGCCCAGCAGCACCGCGCCGACAGCGCCGACCAGCACCGAGCGCAGGCCTTCGCCCCACGGCAGCGGCCCGACCTGGACCTTGCCGTCGTCGCCCAGTCCGTTGCTCCAGCGCCACCAGCCGTAGCCCTGCAGCACCACGTACAGGCCCTGCAGCAGCATGTCCGAATACAGCTTCCACTGATAGAACAGCCACGCGTACAGCAGCACCGCCACCACGTTGACCGGCCAGCACCAACGCACCCGCCGCGCGGTCAGCCACACACCCAGGACGTTGATCAGTACGGCGAGCAATTCGAGCGGGGACATGGTGGGGAGGCCGGGATTGGGGAGTGGGGATTCGGGATGGGACAGTTCGCGAGTGCGCAGCATTGCGCGCTGTTCTGTAGGAGCGGCTTCAGCCGCGACAGGCGTTACCGGGAAGGCCCATCGCGGCTGAAGCCGCTCCTACCCTGGTCTTCGGCATAGCTGACGTTCGAGTCATCGTGGATCAGTGCATCCGGATTGGGATACTGAAAACGCATCGGATCGTAGGTGCTGTAGGAGCGGCTTCAGCCGCGACCCGTCAGCAATAGCGCGTCGCGGCTGAAGCCGCTCCTGCACGGTGGCGCGCCATGTTTCGCTTTTGGTTTTTACCAATCCCGAATCCCGATTCCCCATTCCCAGCCCTTCAAAAATCGAACTGCAGCGCCAGCCGCGCGGTCCGCGGCGCGCCGAGGAACAGATAATCGTCGCCTTCATAGGCGCCGACGTCGCGCCAGTAGCGCTTGTCGGTGAGGTTGTCCACGCTCAGTCGCAGCGTGGTCGGCACCGTGCCCAGCCGGGTGGCATAGCGGGCCCCCAGGTTGTAGACGCTGTAGCCGCCGACGGCGACCTGGCCGCTGCGGTCGGCGTACTTGGCGCCGCTGTACTGCGCGCCGCCCAGCAGCGCCAGGCCGTTGACGCCGGGCACGTCCCAGGTGGCCTGGGCGCTGGCGCGCAACCGTGGCACGTTCAGTGCCTGGTGACCTTCGTCGCCCGGCGTGCCGGTGTCCTCGGCACGCGCGCGGATGCCGGCGACGCTGGCCTGCAGGTGCAGGCCGGCGCCCAGCGTGCCGGCGGCGGACAGTTCGATGCCGCGGTTGTGCAGGCGCCCCTGCTGCACGAACAGGAAGCTGCCGTCGGCCTGCGGTTGCGCGTACTGGTTGGCCTGGCGCATGTCGAACAGCGCCGCGCCCAGGGTCACGCCATCGCGCTCGTACTTCATGCCGGCCTCGCGCTGGTAGGCGCTGGTGGGGGCGAGGATACTGTCGGCGTTGCTGGCGAACCACGGCGCGGTGCCGCCCGGGGCCAGGCCCTTGGCGAAGCTGGCGTACAGCGACAGCGACGGCTGCAGCTTGAACAGCAGCGCCGCCTGCGGCAGAAACACCGAACGGCGCGTGCGTCGGGTCAGGCTGCCGTCGCGATCCCAGGCGCGTTCGTCGTAGCGCACCTGGCGTGCGCCCAGCAGCAATTGCCAGGCATCGCCGATGCCGATGCGGTCGCTGGCCAGCAGCGCGGTCTGCGCGCTGTCCAGGCGCCGGCGCTTTGGACCGAGCACGGCGTCGGCAGGCGCCAGCAGCGGCGGATCGGCGTCGATGTTGCCGCTGCCGATCATCTCGTTGATCGAACCGTGCCTGTCGATGGTGCGATGCAGGTAGTCGACGCCGACCTGGAACTGGTGCTGCAGCACGCCGGTGCTGGCGCTGCCGCTGGCGATCGCCTGCAGTTCGTCGTTGCGGCGGCTGTCGGCGGGGCTGCGGTAGTCGTAGATGTCGTAGTCGCCTTCGCGGCTGAAGTAGTTGGGTACTGCGTCGCCGGCGCAACTGGCTGTGCCGTAGCAGCCCCAGGCGAAGCTGGAGTAGTCGTCGATCAGTGCACGGCTGTGCGAGGCGGCCACCTGCAGATGCCAGGCGTCGCTGAAGCGGTACTCGTAGCGCGCCTGTGCATTCAGCGCCTCGATGCCGACCGGCCTGGACCACGGCTGGTAGGCGAGCAGGCGATGCACGGACACTCCGCTCGGCACCTGCGTGCCGCCGAGCAACTGGTAGCCCGGCACCGAGCGCTGCTGGCGGTCCTGGTACTCCACGTCCAGTTGCAGGGTCGATTGCGGGTCGATGTTCCAGTCCGCGGCCAGCGACAGGAAGTTGCGGTGGCCGTCGGCGTGATCGACATAGCTGCGCAGGGTCTCGTGCGCGGCGTTGACGCGCAGGCCGAACTGGCGCTCGCTGCCGAACCAGTCGCCCAGGTCCACCGCCGCGCCGCGGCTGCCGTCGTCGTCGCCGTTCAGCACCAGGCTGCGCACGTGCTGCGGACGCTTGGTCTGGTAGTCGATCACGCCGGCCGGGGTGGTGATGCCGGACAGCACCCCGGACAGACCCTTGAGTACCTGCACCTGCTCCTTGTTCTCCAGCGCCACGTTCTGTTCACCGGCGATGGTCAGACCGTTGATGCGGTAGCTGTTGGCCGCATCCAGCGAATAGCCGCGGACCAGGAAGTTCTCGTAGTAGCCGATCGGCGCGTAGCTGTCGCCGACTGCGGCGTCGGCGCGCAGCACCTCGCTGAGCACGCGCACCTGGCGGTCGGCCAACTGCGTGCGGTCGATGGTGTCGATCGCCATCGGCGTGTCCAGCAGCGGCGCGTCGCCGTAGCCGCTCAGGCTGCTGCGGTCGTGCGGCTGGCGGCCCTGCACGTTGACCGCGTCCAGTTCGACCGGGGTCTGCGTGCTGGCGGGTGCTGGCGCAGCGTCGGCGGCTAGGGCCGGCAGCGGCAGGGCGATGGCCAGTGCCAGCGCGAGGGCGTGCGGAGCGGGGAAACGGCGGGTGGGAAGCATGCGGAACGACCTCGGGGAAACGAAACGGAAGAGGGAAGCGGCACGGCCGCGCAGTGCGCGGCCGGCAGGCGTGACGGTGTCGCTGCGACGGTTCATGGTGCGGCCGCCGCGCGCCGCTGCAGGTGCCGCAGCAGGCGCTGGCCCTCTTCCTCGCCGAACCAGGCGGCGTGGCCGAGCAGGTAGCGGCGGTAGGCGATCCCGGCGTGCGCGTCCGAGCCGGTGATGCCGGCGAAGTACTCGATCTCGCTGAGCGCGAAATCGGCATGCACCAGCGGCAGCAGCGCGGCCAGCAGGCGCAGTTGCGCCGCGTCCAGCGGCAGCAATGTGGCGTAGCCGTGCAGCAGCGCATCGAGCTGGTCGAGATCGGCGACGGCGGTGCCGCCGTCGTCCAGCTGCAGCCACGGGATCAGGTTGCGCTCGATCGCGGTGGCCAGGTCGAACAGGGCGAAGCTGCGGTCGGCCAGACCGAAATCGAACACCGCGCTGACCGTGCTGGCGGCGCCGTGGCCGCGCCACAGCAGGTTGGAGGCGTGCCAGTCGCCGTGCGTCCACAGCGCCGGCGGCGGCGTCTGCAGCAGCGGCCAGGCCTGCGCGTGCCAGGGCAGCAGCTGCGCGCGCAGGTCGCCCTGCCAGTCGCGCTGCTGCAGCCATGCCGCCAGCGCCGGGCGCCGTGCCAGATCGTGTTCCAGCGCCTGCAACGGCTGCGGCTGGGCGAACAGGCGCAGGTTGGCGACCAGCACGGTGGTGTTGCGTGGCGGCGCGGCGTAGCCGGCGGCGGCGCGGTGCAGTGCGGCCAGCGCGCGGCCGGCGGCAGCGGCATGCGCGGGGTCGGCGAACGGCGTCCACGACATCGCCTCGCGGTAGCGGTCCTCGCCCTCGCCGGCGCGCATCACCTCGTAGGTCCAGTGGCCACGCCGCACCGCGCTGGCGCCATCGCGGTCGCGCAGCACCTCCGGCACCGGCACGCCCTGCGCGCGCAGATGCCCGATGAAGGCATGCTCTTCGCCCAGCGCGTGCAGGTCGCGCACGCGGCGATGGTGGCGTTTGACGAACAGCGTGCCGGCGGCGGTCTCGACCTCCGCCGCTGCCGAGAACGGGCGCGGACTGTGCCAGCGCAACGCGTGCAGGCGGCCGGGCAGGGCGTACTGCTGCAGCAGCGCTTCCACCTCGCCGTCGGACAGCGGCGGCCAGTCGGCGGCCACGGTCTGCATGCCCATGCCGTGCATCTGGTGGCGGGCGCTCATGCGCGCGCCTCACGGTGCCGGCACCATCCGGTGCGCCGTGCCAGCGGCCTTAGGCCGGGCGCGCCATGCGCCACAGCACGGCCCTTGCGGGTGGTTGGTCTAGACCAGGAGCGGGGAGGCCTGGGGCAGGGCCCGGTCGCGCGATCGGGAGCGGGGACGGTGGCGCCGCCGGCGTCTCGGCATGCGCGCGGGCTCAGGCGGCGCGCGCGGTCTGCGGGGTGGGGCGGCAGCCTGGGACAGGAAACAACGCTGACCGGCATCTGCACTGGGCGAAGGAGAGGACACGGATCGCTCCGTCTCCCATGCGCGCGGGGCCGCAGGCGGCCGCGCAGCGCACGGGGCGCAGAGTATGCGCGGCAATCGCCGCCGCCGCCATGCCCGCCGTGCGCGTGGCGGGCAGCGCATGCGGGATAATCGGCGGATGAGCGAACAGCAGATAGCCGTGGTAGTGGTGACCTACGAGAGCGGCAGCACCATCGATGCCTGTCTGCAGCGGTTGCGCGCGGCGGCCGAGGTGGCGCAGATCCGGGTGGTCGACAACGCCTCGCGCGACGACACCCTCGCCGTGGTGCAGCGGCACGCGCTGGACGATGCGCGGGTGCGCTTCATCGCCAACCCCGACAACCCCGGCTTCGCCACCGCCTGCAACCAGGGCGCCGCGGCCAGCGACGCGCCGTGGCTGGCCTTCGTCAATCCCGACCTGATGGTCGAGCCCGACACCCTGGCCCAGTTGCGCGCGCAGGCCGCCGCGCTCGGCGAGGCGCTGCTGGGCGTGGAGCAGGTCGATGAGCACGGCCGCGCCGACGCCGCGGTACGCCGCCGCGACCCGGACTTCGCGGCGATGCTGCGGCATCCGCTGGCCGGCTCGCGGCTGGCGCTGGCGGCCGATCCGGCGCAGCCGCTGCAGCCGGTGCCGGCGCTGTCCGGCGCGCTGATGCTGTTGCCGCGCGCGCTGTTCACCCGCATCGGCGGCTGGGATGCCGGCTATCGGCTGCATGCCGAGGACCTGGACCTGTGCCGCCGGGTGCGCCAGGCCGGTGCCACGGTGGCGGTGCTGAACCGCCTGCGGGTGCTGCACGTACGCGGCGTGTCCAGCCGCAAACGCCCGTGGTTCGTCGAGTGGCACAAGCACCGCGGCCTGTGGCGCTACTTCCGCAAGTTCGAGGCGCCGACCCGGGCCTGGCCGGTGCAGGCGGCGGTGTGGGCTGTGATCTGGCTGCATGCCTCGGTCACCTTCGCCCGGCTGTGCTGGCGCCGCCCAGGCTGAACAAAATCGGCCGCGTTGCGCGCGCGTGCGGCATGGCAACATAAATTCGCTATATTGGGAAGTACGTCACTTAACAAATGACGTGTTCCGCCGATCTCTCCTGGACCGCGCCTGCTTTCCGGTTCGGGGGAACCCCACCAGGAACTCAACCATGCATGATTTCGACGGCGTGCGTCCGCGCACCCACGCGCGCGCCTGCGCGTCCGCTGTGCCCATGCCCGCTGCCGGCCGCGCCCGACCTGCGCGCCGCGCGCGGCTGGCGCTGGCGCTGCTCGCGCTGGCGGCCGGCCCCTGCGGCGCCAGCGCCTGGGTCGACGAGGCCGGCCACGGGCTGGTGATCCTCAAGGCCAGCCATACCGATGGCGGCGCGGTGTTCAACAGCCACGGCCAGTCGGGAAACTTCCCCGATGCCGGGCGCAGCCGCCAGGACCAGCTCAACCTCTACGGCGAATACGCGCTGAGCTCGGACCTGACCCTGGTCGGCAACTTCTATTTCAGCAAGGTCGGCTACCGCAACGACAGCGGCTACGGCGACCGCCACAGCAGCGGCTGGTCGGACCAGGAAATCGGCCTGCGCTACCGGCTCGACCCGGATGGCGCCGACGGTCCCTGGCAGGGCGCGCTGCAGGTGCTGGCCTTGGTGCCCGGCTACGCGCGCCAGCGCGACGGTGAGCGGCCGGCACTGGGCCAGGGCGACTACGGCGCCGAGCTGCGCTACAGCATCGGCCGCGGCTATCGCCTGGGCGGGCACGACGGCTATGTCGACCTGGGGACGGCGGTGCGCCTGCGTGGCGGCGACGCCTCCGACGAAGCGCGGCTGGACGTGTCCAGCGGTGTGGCGCTGGCGCCGCGCTGGATGCTGATCGGCGAGTTCAACGTGATCCAGAGCCTGGGCAACGGCAAGGGCCCGAACCGGATCTACGCGCCTGGCGACAACACGCCGATCCGCGGCAACAACTTCGATTTCAGCAAGCTGCAGGCCTCGGTTCTGTACACGTTGCCCGGCGGCACGCAACTGCAGCTCGGCTACCAGCAGCCGGTGGCCGGGCGCAACACCGGCGGCGCGGGCGGTCCGTTCGTCGCCGCCTGGTGGCGGTTCTAGCCGTGTCCGGCGAACACGAGAGCGTCGCCGCCGAGGCGGGCGTGCCCGGCCGGCTCGGGCGGCTGCCCACCGAGGGCGGCCTGCAGGCGCCGATCGGCGAGGCCCTGGTCGCTGCGGGGGTGATCGACCCGCCGCAGCTGCAGAACGCGCTGGCCCTGCAGTCGCGCTGGCGCTCGCGGCTGGGCGACGTGGTGCTGGCCCAGCGCGGGGTCGCGCCGCTGCGCTTCTACACGGTGCTGGCGCAGCACTTCGGGCTGCACTTCGCCAACCTGCTCAAGCAGCCGATCGACCCGGCGCTGTTCCAGCCGGAGCGGCTGGCCGACTACGCGCAGCGCCTGGTGCTGCCGTGGCGCGAGGAGGACGGCCAACTGGTGCTGGCGGTGGCCGATCCCGGCCCGGAGATCTTCGCCTGGGCCCGTGCCACCTACGGCGAGCAGGTGCGCTTCGTCGGCACCTCCAAGTTCGACATCGTCTGGAGCCTGCAGCAGCACGCCGACGCGCAGCTCACCCACGACGCGCTGAACCTGCTGGCCGAACACGCGCCGGAACACTCGGCGCGGCAGGTGATCACCCGCGCGCAGTCGGTGTTCCTGGTGGCGTTGACCGTGGTGCTGGCCGCGGCGCTGGCGCTGTGGCCGCTGGTCACCCTGATCGCGCTCAACACGCTGATCGCGGTGGCGTTCCTGGCCACCTTCGGGCTGAAGCTGGTGCTGGCCTGGCGCGGCGCGCGGCGCCGCATCGACATCAAGGTCAGCGACGAGGAAGTGGCCGCGCTCGGCGACGAGGACCTGCCGGTCTACACGGTGCTGGTGCCGATGTACAAGGAACCGGACGTGCTGCCGATCCTGGCCAACGCGCTGCGCCGGCTCGACTACCCCACCTCCAAGCTGGACGTGAAGCTGGTGCTGGAGGCCGACGACACCGAGACCATCGAGGCGGCCAAGGCGCTGGGCCTGGAGGCGTTCTTCGAGATCATCCGGGTGCCGCCGTCGCAGCCCAAGACCAAGCCCAAGGCCTGCAACTACGCGCTGCGCTTCGCCCGCGGGCAGATGCTCACCATCTACGACGCCGAGGACAAGCCGGAGCCGGACCAGCTCAAGCGCGTGGTCGCCGCGTTCCGCAAGTCGCCGGCCGACGTGGCCTGCATCCAGGCGCGGCTGAACTACTACAACGCCGACGAGAACTGGCTCACGCGCATGTTCACGCTGGAATACACGTTGTGGTTCGACTTCTACCTGCCGGCGCTGGAAACCCTGCGCATCCCGATTCCGCTCGGCGGCACCTCCAACCATTTCCGCCTGGACATCCTGCGCAAGGTCCATGCCTGGGATCCGTACAACGTCACCGAGGACGCCGACCTGGGCGTGCGCCTGACCCAGCAGGGCTACCGGGTCAGCGTGGTCAACTCGACCACGTTCGAAGAGGCCAACGTCAGCATCCCCAACTGGATCCGGCAGCGCTCGCGCTGGCTCAAGGGCTACATGCAGACCTGGCTGGTGCACATGCGCGACCCGGTGCAGCTGTACCGCTCCACCGGCGTGCGCGGGTTCTGGGGCTTCCAGCTGTTCGTCGGCGGCACCTTCTTCACCGCGTTGGCCGCGCCGCTGATGTGGCTGAGCTACGGGCTGTGGCTGGCGGTGGGCTCGAAATTCTTCGATCCGTTCTTCCCGCCCGCGCTGCTGTACCTGAGCCTGCTCAACCTGCTGCTCGGCAATGGCTTTTTGATCTACATGACCCTGGTGGCGGCGTTCAAGCGCGACTACTTCCGCCTGGCGCCCTACGCGCTGACCGTGCCGCTGTACTGGCTGCTGCAGTCCATCGCCGCCTACAAGGGCCTGTGGCAGCTCATCCGCAACCCGTTCTACTGGGAAAAGACCACCCATGGCATCAGCAAGCACATGGCCGAAGAGCGCCGCGCCGCGCTCGACGACTGACGCGCCGCCGCGCGCGCGCGGCACCGCGGTGTTCGTGTTCACCGCGGCGCTGCTGGCGCTGCTGTGCCACCGGCTGCTCGCGCACGGCTACATGAGCGACGACGCGATGGCGCAGTACGCCAAGCTGCTGCTGTTGCGCGACGCGGCCGGTTTCCGCATCGAGTACCTGGGGTTCCTGTACGCGCAGGCCTCGCTGTACCTGGGTGTGCTGATCGGCGGCCTGCCGGGCCTGTCCACGCCGCTGCTGCCGTACCTGGTCGACGTGCTGGCCGGGGCGACGCTGGTGACCCTGCTGTGGCGCGACATCGCCGCCGGCCTGGGCCGCGGTTGGGCCTGGGCGCTCAGTGCGGGGGTGGTGATCCAGCCGTTCTTCCTGTGGCCGACCCTGTCCGGCAACAACCAGGGTCTGGGCCTGCTGGTGTTCTACGTGGCCGCGCGCGCGCTGCGCCACTTCCGCGACGATCCGGAAGCCTTCGCCTACCTGCGCCTGGCCGCGAGCCTGTGCCTGCTGTTCTTCGTCGACGAGCGCGCCTGCTTCCTGGCCGTGGCGCTGGCGCCGTGGCTGTTCCTGATCGCGCCGCCGCGCCTGATGCGGCAGGCGCCGTTGGCCTTCTACCTGGTGTGCTACCTGCCGTTCCTGTTCGCGGTGGGGGCGTGGATGTACCTCAACTACATGTTTTTCGGCGACCCGCTGCTGTTCGTGCGCGACGCCACGTCCGCTTTCCGCGGCATCTCGGCGCAGGCGGCGCTGCAGCCGTGGCTGCAGCAGGCCGCGGCGCAGCCGTGGTGGCCGCCGCTGTGGCTGCTGCTGGCCGGGGTGGTCAGTGCGCCGCTGTTGCTGTTGCTGCGCCACACCCGCGACAGCGACACCTGGCGCAGCGTGCTGGCCGCCGCCGCCACCGTGATCGGCGCCGGTACGCTGGCCACCTGGGCGCGTTTCACGGCGCAGCCGCTGGACTTCCTCGCCCTGCTGCTGGTGCCGGTGGCGCTGGTGCTGGGCGACCTGCGCCGCAACGCGCGCTGGCTGGGCCTGGCGCTGCTGCTGGCCGGCGCGGTGTCCAGCGGCTGGGTGATCGCCCGCACCGCCACCTCCACCACCCGCGACTGGATCGCCGCGCTGCAGGCACCGGCGCCGCCGCGGCATGCCGACGCTGCGCACTTGGGCGCGTGGCTGGCCGAGGCGCGGCTGCCGACTCTGCTCGACGATCGCGCCAGCTATCCGGTGATCGTCGCGCGCGGCGACGCCAAGCAACTGATCCTGCCGTTCGACCCGCGCTTCAAGCAGGCGCTGGTCGATCCGCGGCAGATGCCGGCGCAAGTGGTGGTCAGCGACCCCGCCAGCCAGACCGGCGCGCTGGACAGCCTCAACCGACGCTTCCCGCAGCTGTGGCAGCAGGGCTTGCCGGGCTACAGTCTGGTCTACCATCAGGGCATCTACCGGGTATGGCGCCGATCGCCGTGAGACTGCTGACCGCACTGCTGCTGGCGCTGAGCGCCGGCGGCTGCAGTGCGGCGCTGCCGCCGTGGATGGGCGCCAACGTCAAGGTGTCGCCGCAGGCGCCGTGGGGCAGCGCGGCGGCGCAGCAGTCGCTGCGGCAACTGGCCGATGCAGGTGCCACGCGCGCATTGCTGGTCGCCTTCGTCTGGCAGGCTGCGCCGCAGTCCTCGACGCCGGTGCTGGGCAGCGACAGCAGCCCGGCGCTGGTCCGCGCCGGGCTGCGGCAGATGCGCGCCGCCGGCCTGCAGCCGGTGCTGAAGGTACATCTGTGGATTCCCGGGCACTGGGCCGGCGAGGCCGCGCCGGCCGATCGCGACGCCTGGTTCGCCGCCTACCGGCGCGCGCTGCTGCAACTGGCCCAGGTCGCCGCCGAGGAGCGCGCCAGCGCGCTGATCGTCGGCACCGAACTGCGCCAGTTGCAGGACGCGCCGCAGTGGCCGGCGCTGCTGGCGGCGGTGCGCCAGGTCTATCGCGGCCCGATCGGCTATGTCGCCGACGGCCTGGAGCAGGCCGAACGCTTCGGCTACTGGGACCGCTTCGATTTCGTCGGCACCAGCCTGTATCCGGCGCTGGCCGCCGCGCCCGGGCAACGGCGCGCGCAGATGCGTGGGGCGGCGGCGCGCGTGCAGGCACTGGGCGAGCGCAGCGGCCGGCCGGTGTGGGTGGCCGAGCTGGGCCTGCGCTCGGCGCGCGGCAGCCTCGCCGCGCCCTGGGAAAGCCCGGAGCAACGCACGGCCGATGTCGACACCGCGTTGCAGGCGCAGGTGCTGCGCGAGTGGCGCGAGGTGCTCGACGCGCAGCCGCGCATCGCCGGCATCGCCCTGTGGTGCTGGTACACCGATCCGGACGCCGGCGGCGCGCGCGACAGCGATTTCACCGTGCAGCACAAGCCGGCGCAGGCGGTGCTCAAGCGCTGAGGGATGCGCGTGCATCGCACCGCCTGCAATTGGCCACCACGGGGCCGCAACGCAGCGAGCGCATAATCGGCCGATGATCATCGACTCGTTGCTGGACACCGACCTCTACAAGTTCACCATGATGCAGGCGGTGCTGCATCAGCATCCCGGCGCGCAGGTGGAATACCGCTTCAAGTGCCGCACCCCGGGCATCGACCTGGCGCAGTACCTGCCGCAGATCTCGGCGGAGATCGACGCGCTGTGTGCGCTGCGCTTCCGCGAGGACGAGCTGGACTACCTGCGCGCGATGCGCTTCATCAAGCCGGACTTCGTCGATTTCCTGGCGCTGTTCCACCTGGACCGCAAGTACCTGCAGCTGCAGGCCTCGGCCAGCGTGCCCGGCGAGATCGAGCTGCACATCCGCGGGCCGTGGCTGCACACCATCCTGTTCGAAGTGCCGCTGCTGGCGATCGTCAACGAGGTGTGGTTCCGCCATGCCGGCGGCGCCGACCATGCCGAAGGCCTGCGCCGGCTGCAGGCCAAGATCGCGCTGCTGCGCGACACACCGGGCTACGACAACTGCGCCATCGCCGACTACGGCACCCGCCGCCGCTACTCGCGCGCCTGGCATGGCGAACTGCTGCCGGTGCTGCAGCAGACCCTCGGCAAGCAGTTCGTCGGCACCAGCAACGTGTACTTCGCCCGCCGCTACGGGCTGACCCCGCTGGGCACGATGGCGCACGAATACCTGCAGGCGTTCCAGGCGCTGGGGCCGCGGCTGCGCGATTCGCAGGCGGCGGCGCTGGAATCGTGGGCGCGCGAGTACCGCGGCGATCTCGGCATCGCACTGTCGGACGTGGTCGGCCTGGATGCGTTCCTGCGCGATTTCGATCTGTACTTCTGCAAGCTGTTCGACGGCATGCGCCACGATTCCGGCGATCCGTTCGAATGGGGCGAGCGGGTGCTGGCGCACCTGCAGCGGCATCGGGTGGATCCGCGCAGCAAGATCCTGGTGTTCAGCGATGGCCTGGACATCGACAAGGTGATGCGGCTGTACGCGCATTTCCGCGACCGCTGCATGCTGGCGTTCGGCGTCGGCACCCACCTGACCAACGATCTGGGCCTGGTGCCGCTGCAGATCGTGATCAAGATGGTCCGCTGCAACGGCCAGCCGGTGGCCAAGCTCAGCGACTCGCCCGGCAAGACCCTGTGCGACGACCCGGCCTATCTGGCCTACCTGCGGCAGGTGTTCCAGGTGCCGGCCGAGGAGCGGCACTGAGCCTGGGAGCGGCCCTGCCGGTGCCAACCCAGCGTCGGTCCGAAGCGGGCGGGCAGGGGTCGCAGTTCGGCGCATCAGGGCTTTGCGGTGAAGAAAGAGTGAGATACACTGCATCACAAAGTGAGAACTGTGTCGCAATAGTGACGGCCGGCAACGGTCGGCCCGGGGCGCCACACCCGCTACGCCGTTGTCGTTCCGTCCCTGCCCAGAGACTTCCTCGATGAGCGCTCACGCGTTGCAGACCCATTACCGCACCCATGCCTGTTCGCGGCAGTGGCGCGGCTTTCTGCGCGCGCTGGCCGAGGAGTTCGCCGCGGAGCTGGGCGCCGAGGACCTGGCCCTGCTGATGGCGCGCATCGGCCGCCGCTTCGCCGCCGAACACCCGGTCGGCGCCTGCACCACCCTGCAGGAGCTGGAGGACGCGGTGAACCGCGTCTGGGACCGGCTGGAGTGGGGCTATGCGCGCTTCGAGGAGCACGCCGACCGCGTCGAGTTGCTGCACGCCGGCTCGCCGCTGCACATCGGCCTGGCCGGGCAGGCTGGCGGCGCCGACGGCTTCCTGGAAGGGGTGTATCAGGCATGGTTCGTGCAGGTAGGGATGTCGGCCGGCCTGGGCGTGCGTGCGTTGTCGTCCGGACACGAAGACCTGCGCCGCTTCGTGCTGGCCAGGGCCGGCTGAGCGCGGCGGCAGCGACCGACTATTTTCAGATCGTCATGAGGGGCGTCATGTCCAAGAAGTCCAAGCAGACGGGTGCCGAAACCGGCGACGACGTCTCCAGCCTGTTCGCCAAGCTCGGCAGCAGTGGCGCCACCGCCTATCAGGATTTTTCCGCCGACCGGCTCAGCGCCGCGGAGCCGCCCGCCGCCTCTCCGCCGCCTGCGGCTCCCGCACCGGCGCCGGTGCTGTCGGTGGTGCGCGCCGCGGTCGAGACCAGGCCGGCCACGCCGTCGCCGGCTGCGCCGATGGCACCCGCCGCACCGGCGGCGCCTGTGTCGGCCGCCTTCACCGGCACCGCGACCGGCACGCCGTTGCAGCAGCTGTTCCAGCGCCTGCTCGAGGTCGGCCGCGAGGCCGCGGTGCCGGCGCCGGGCGGCCCGCTCAAGCGCTTTTTGAATCGTTGATGCCATGCGGCGCCTGCGGGCGCCGCACCTGTTTGCTGTCGCCGCGCGGTGGGGAAGACCGCGCGCCGACCTCCTCCCCCTTTGTTAGGAATCGCCGATGAGCGCTGCCTCCGCGTCGCATGCCGCGCGCCCGCTGCATGTTCTGGCCAACTGGTCGCTGTGGCTGCTGGGCGCCGTGTTGCTGGTCTTCGTCGTCGCCATCCCGATGGATGTGCCGCAGCAACTGCTGTTCTCGCTGGTGGTGTTCGCCGCGGCCATGCTGCTGCGGCGCAGCGGCAGCCGCCTGGCGATCCTGGTGATGATGGCGCTGTCGCTGGCGGTGTCCTCGCGCTACATCTGGTGGCGCCTGACCCAGACCGTGGGCATGAGCAGCCCGGTCGACCTCAGCCTGGGCCTGGGCCTGCTGCTGGCCGAACTGTACGCGTTCGTGATCCTGGCGCTGGGCTACTTCCAGGTGCTGTGGCCGCTGAACCGGCGGCCGCTGCCGCTGCCGGCCGACCAGCGCGAATGGCCCAGCGTCGACCTGTTCATTCCCACCTACAACGAACCGCTGTCGGTGGTGCGCTCGACCATCCTCGCCGCCAGCGTGATGGACTGGCCTGCCGACAAGCTCAACATCTACCTGCTCGACGACGGCCGCCGCGAGGAGTTCCGCGCGTTCTGCGCGCAGGTCGGCATCCACTACGTCACCCGCACCAACAACCTCCACGCCAAGGCCGGCAACATCAACGCGGCGCTGAAGAAGTCCAGCGGCGAGTACGTGGCGATCTTCGACTGCGACCACATCCCCACGCGCTCGTTCCTGCAGGTGGCGATGGGCTGGTTCCTGCGCGACGCCAAGCTGGCGGTGGTGCAGATGCCGCACTACTTCTTCTCCGCCGATCCGTTCGAACGCAATCTCGGCAACCACGGCAAGGTGCCCAACGAGGGCGAGCTGTTCTACGGACTTCTGCAGGACGGCAACGACCAGTGGGACGCCACCTTCTTCTGCGGCTCGTGCACGGTGATCAAGCGCAAGCCGCTGGAGGAAGTGGGCGGGGTGGCGGTGGAGACCGTCACCGAGGACGCGCACACCGCGCTCAAGCTGCACCGCCGCGGCTACCGCAGCGCCTACATCGCGGTGCCGCAGGCTGCCGGCCTGGCCACCGAAAGCCTGTCCGGCCACGTCGCCCAGCGCATCCGCTGGGCGCGCGGCATGGCGCAGATCGCCCGGTTGGACAACCCGCTGCTGGGCAAGGGCCTGCGTCTGTCGCAGCGCCTGTGCTACGCCAACGCGATGCTGCATTTCTTCTACGGTCTGCCGCGCATCGTCTACCTGACCGCGCCGCTGGCCTTCCTGTTTTTCGGCGCGCACGTGATCCATGCCTCGGCGCTGATGATCCTGGCCTATGCGCTGCCGCACATCCTGCAGGCCAACCTGACCAACCTGCGTACCCAGGGCAAGTTTCGCCACCTGCTGTGGAACGAGGTCTACGAGACCACCCTGGCCTGGTACATCCTGCGCCCGACGCTGGTGGCGCTGTTCAATCCCAAACTCGGCAAGTTCAACGTCACCCCCAAGGGTGGCCTGGTGCCGCGCAGCTACTTCGACGGGCAGATCGCCAAGCCCTACCTGTTCCTGCTGGTGCTGAACCTGGCCGGCCTGGCTGCGGGCGTGATGCGCCTGCTCAGCGTGCAGCCCGGCGGCGAGGCGCAGACGATCTGGTTCAACCTGGCCTGGACCGCGTACAACGTGCTGTTGCTCGGCGCCACCATCGCCACCGCCAGCGAGATGCGCCAGGTGCGCCGCTCGCACCGCGTGCCGCTGGATATCCCGGCCACCCTGCACCTGGCCGATGGCCGTGAACTGGCCTGCCGCACGGTCAACTTCTCCACCGGCGGCATGGCGCTGCGCCTGCTCGAGCCGGTGCCGGTGGAGCCGGACCTGCCGGTGGAGATCGCGCTGCCGCAGCGCGGCAGCTCCAAGCGCCTGCCGGCGATGGTGCGCCACGACCGCGACGGCGAAATCAGCATCCAGTTCCGGCCGATGTCGATCGAGCAGGAGCGCTGGCTGGTGGCCTGCACCTTCGCCCGTGCCGACATCTGGGTGTCGCAGTGGGGCCGCCATGACCGCGACCGCTTCTGGGTGTCGCTGGGGCGCGTGTTCGCGGCCAGCATGCGCGGCTTCAAGCGCCTCGGCCAGCACGTCGCCAGCAGCGCGCGCAGCGGCTGGCGCGGCCGCACCGCCGGCGAGGAGGCTGCGCCGTGATCCGCCGTCCCGCTGTGCTGCGTTCCTTCCTTTCTTTCCCTTCTTTCCGGTTGCCGTCGATGCGTCTACCCGCCCTGGCTGCATGCTGTCTCACGGTCCTGTCCGGCCTCGCCCTGGCCCAGGAGCCGACCCTCCCCGCCACCGCGCCAGCGCCGGCCGCCGCCGCGACCGCCACGCCACTGCCGTCTCCGGCCGAACGCGAGCGCTCGGCCACGCTCAAGCAAATGGGCGTGGACTACGAGATGACCCTGCGCGGCATCCAGGGCAGCGCCGGCATCGCCTTCAGCACCCGCACCGACGAAGTGGTGCAGGCGGCGAATCTGCACCTGGTCTACAGCTACTCGCCGGCGCTGCTGCCGGACCTGTCGCACCTGAAGGTCAGCGTCAACGGCGTCACCGTGGCGACCCTGCCGGTCAGCCGCGAGAACGCCGGCAAGCTGCAGCAGAGCGACGTGCCGATCGATCCGCGCCTGATCAGCGACTACAACCGGCTCAACCTGCAGCTGATCGGCCACTACACCCGCGATTGCGAGGATCCGGACCACACCAGCCTGTGGGCCAACATCGATCCGTCCACGCGGCTGTCGCTGACCGCCACCCCGCTGGTGCTGCGCAACGACCTGGCGCTGCTGCCGGTGCCGTTCTACGACAAGCGCGATACGCGCCGCCTGGAACTGCCGTTCGTGTTCCCGCAGCGCCCGGGCCTGGCCACGCTGCGCAGCGCCGGCATCGTCGCCTCCTGGTTCGGCGCGCAGGCCGGCTACCGCGGCGCGTCGTTCGGCGTGGCCATCGGCGACGTGCCGGCCACCGGCAATGCGGTGCTGTTCGCCACCGCCGCGACCCTGCCGGCGGAACTGGCCGCGACCCAGGCCGGCCTGACCGAGATCGCCGGCCCGACCCTGGCGATGATCACCAACCCGCGCGATGCCACCGGCAAGCTGCTGCTGGTGCTGGGCCGCGACGACAACGACCTGCAGCAGGCCGCCACCGCGCTGAGCCTGGGCACGCCGTTCAACGGCCCGGTGGCGCGCATCGGCGAACTCAAGCCGGCGCAGCCGCGCAAGCCCTACGACGCGCCCAACTGGATCTCCGGCGACGCGCCGGTGCGCTTCGGCGATCTGGTCGCGCAGACCGCGCAGCTGAACGTCAGCGGCTACCACCCCGACCTGATCCGGGTGGGCCTGCAACTGCCGCCGGATCTGTTCGTGTGGCAGCGCGACGGCATCCCGGTCAACCTGCGTTATCGCTACACGGTGCCGGAGACGCAGAACAAGTCGGCGCTCAACGTCAGCATCAACGATGCCTTCGTCACCACGCTGCCGCTCAACGGCCACGCCTATGCCGAGTCGTTGCCGCTGCGCTGGTGGCACGAACTCTCGCCCAAGGGGGCGATGCCGGTGGAGCAGAAACTGCTGCTGCCGACCGGGCCGTTCTCGGCCAACAGCCAACTGCGCTTCCACTTCTTCTTCGACCGCCCGCAGGCGGAAGCGTGCAAGAACACCTTCCCGGACGTGTCCGGCGCGATCGACGCCGATTCCAGCGTGGACCTGCGCTCGTTCCATCACTACATGGCGATGCCGAACCTGGCCGCGTTCGGCAATGCCGGCTTCCCGTTCACGCGCCTGGCCGACCTGTCCGAGTCCACCGTGGTGGTGCCGGACGAGATCGGCGACCAGGACATGGCCAACCTGCTGACCCTGCTCGGCCGGCTCGGTGCGTCCACCGGCTACCCGGCGCTGCGGGTGACCCTGATCCACGCCGCCGAGGTCGACAAGCACGCCGACAGCGACCTGCTGGTGTTCGGCAGCCTGCGCTCGCAACCGCTGTTCCAGCGCTGGAGCGCGGCGTTGCCGATCGGCGACGGCGCCAGCGGGCGGCGCTTTGCGATGAGCGACTGGGTGCTGGACAAGCTGCCCGGCTTCCTGTCGTTCGATGCGCGCCGCACCGACCTGCCGACCACCGCCGAGGTGGCGGTGAAGCCGGCGCCCGGCGACGTGGTGCTGATGGGCTTCCAGTCGCCGCTGAAGGCCGGGCGCAGCGTGGTCGCGCTGCTGGCCGAGGACCCGGCCAGCGTCGAGGACTTCTTCGACGCCTGGCTGGAGCCGGCCACGCTGAAGGACTTCCAGGGCAGCGTGGTGCTGCTGCAGAAGGGCAAGGTGCGCAGCCTGGCCGGCAACCAGACCTACTACGTCGGCCACCTGCCGCTGCCGACCTGGGCGCGCTGGTATTTCTCGCAGCATCCGCTGCTGCTGGGCCTGGCGGTGGTGCTGCTGAGCGTGTTGCTGGCGCTGGCCGCGCGCGTGGTGCTGCGCCGGCATTCGGCGGCGCGGCTGCAGGCAGGGCAGTGAACGGACACACCGGCCAACGCCGGCGCCTGCTCGGCGGCCTGCTCACCGCCGGCGCGGCGACGCTGCTGCCGCCGGCGCGCGCCGCGCTGGCGGCGGCGCCGGCCTGCGCGCCGTGGCGCGAGTGGACCGCGTTCGTCGGCAAGCACCTCGATGCCAGCGGACGGGTGATCGATTTCCAGCACGCCGACCAGCGCAGCACCTCCGAAGGCCAGTCCTACGCGCTGTTCTTCGCGCTGGTGGCCAACGACCAAGTGCTGTTCGAGCGCGTGCTCGGCTGGACCCGGCACAACCTGTGCGGCGGCCGCCCGCAGCAGGTGCTGCCGGCCTGGCTGTGGGGCCGCGCCAGCGACGGCAGCTGGCGCGTGCTCGACGGCAACAGCGCCAGCGACGCCGACCTGTGGATCGCCTACGTGCTGCTGGAGGCCGGTCGCCTGTGGCAACGGCCCGGCTACACCCAGGCCGGTCTGCAGATGCTGGCGCTGGTGCGGCGCACCGAGCTGGCCGAGCTGCCCGGGTTCGGCAGCATGCTGCTGCCGGCGGCCAAGGGCTTCGTCCAGCCGCAACGCTGGACGCTCAATCCCAGCTACCTGCCGCTGCAGTTGCTGCGGCGCTTCGCCGCGGTCGATCCGAAGGGGCCGTGGACCGGCCTGGCCACGCGCAGCGCACGGATGCTGCGCGACAGCGCACCGGTCGGCTTCGCGCCGGACTGGACCGCCTGGGACGGCCGCGCGTTCGGCGTCGATCCGGACAAGGGCGCGATCGGCAGCTACGACGCCATCCGCGTGTACCTGTGGGCCGGCATGCTCGATGCCGCCGATCCGCTGCGCAAGGCGCTGCTCGACGACCTGTCCGGTCCGCTGCAGCAACTGCGCGCGCAGGGCCGCCTCGACGAGAAGATCGACACCCGCCAGGGCGTCGGCAGCGGCCAGGCGCCGCCCGGCTTCGCCGCGGCCCTGCTGCCGTACCTGAGCGCGCTGCGCGAACCGGCGCTGCTCAAGGCGCAGGCGCAACGCATTCCCGCGCCCGGCGACGCCGCCGCGGCACGGCTTCCCTACTACGACCGGGTGCTGATCCTGTTCGGACGCGCCTGGCTCGACAACCGCTACCGCTTTTCCGCAGACGGCGCGCTGCAGCCCGCCTGGAGAACCCAATGCTCCGCATGAACCTCAAACCCCTGTACCTGGCCGGCATGATCGACCTGTGCCTGCTCGCCGGCAGTGCGCACGCGCAGAACGCCGACGCCACCCAGCAACTGGTCAGCCAGGGCAACTACTGGCACGACCAGGGCCGCGACGACCTCGCCGCCGATGCCTGGCGCAAGCTGCTGCGGGTCGACCCGAACCAGCCCGATGCTCTGCTCGGCCTGGCCCAGATCGATCTGGCGCAGGGCCGCCAGACCGACGCGCGCAAGCGCCTGGCGCAATTGCAGAAGGCGCATCCGCAGGCGCCGCAGACCCAGCGCCTGGCCATGTCGATCGGCGGCACCGGCGACAACGTCGACCTGCGCAACGCGCGCCGCGCCGCCGCCGCCGGCCGTTACGTGGACGCGGTGCGCGCCTACCAGGCGCTGTTCGACGGCAAGGGCCCGCCGGACTCGCTGGCGCTGGAGTACTACCAGGCGCTGGCCGGCACCCCGCAGGGCTGGGACGGCGCACGCGACGGCCTGCGCCGCCTGGCCGCCGCGCAGCCGGACAACACCGCCGCGGCGCTGGCGCTGGCGCAGGTGCAGACCTACCGCGAACCGTCGCGGCGCGAGGGCATCGCCCAGCTCGCCGCGCTGAGCAAGCGCGCCGATGTCGCCGGTCCCGCACGTGCCGGCTGGCGCCAGGCGCTGCTGTGGCTCAATGCCGGCCCCGCCGATGCGCCGCTGTACCAGGCGTTCCTGGCCGCCAATCCGAACGATGCCGAGGTCGCCAAGAAGGCCGCGCAACTGCAGGAGCGCCGCGCGCAAGGCGGCGATCCGGCCGGCGAACAGCTGGGCGACGGCTTCAAGGCGCTCAACGCCGGCAACCTGGCGCTGGCCGAACAGCGCTTCGCGCAGGTGCTGCGCGCGCGTCCGCGCGATGCCGAGGCGCTGGGTGGCCTGGGCTCGGTGCGGCTGCGCCAGCAGCGCTTCGGCGAAGCGCAGGAACTGCTGCGCCCGGCGGCGGCCGCCAACGGCAAGTGGCGCAGCGCGCTGGACAGCGCGCGCTACTGGCTGCAATTGCAGCAGGCGCAGGCCGCGCGCACCCGCGGCGACACCGACGCCGCGCTGCGTCTGGTCCAGCAGGCGGTCAAGCTCAAGCCCGAGGAGGCCGCCGGCTACGCGTTGCTCGGCGACCTGCAGTCGGCCAGCGATGCCGCCGCCGCCGAAAAGAGCTACCGCGAGGCGCTGCGCCTGCATGCCGACGATACCGGCGCGCTGCAGGGCCTGATCGCCCTGTACAGCCGCCAGGGCCGCGCCAACGAGGCCAATGCGCTGTTCGCCAGGCTCAGCCCGGCGCAGCGCCAGCAGGCCGGCGGCGAGTCCGCGCTGAAAGCCAACCTGCAGCGCGCCCGCGCGCAGCAGGCGCTGGAGGCCGGCGACACCGTCACCGCGCAGAGCGAGCTGGAGAAGGCGATGGTCGACAACCCGGGCGACCCGTGGGTGCGGCTGGACCTGGCGCGCCTGTACCAGCAGGCCGGGCGTCCGGACCAGGCGCGCAGCGTCATGGACGGCCTGCTCGCGGTGCACGGCGACATGCCCGAGGCGCTGTACGCCAATGCGCTGCTGGCGCAGGAACGCGGCGACTGGGCCAGCGCCTACGCCAGCCTGGAACGCATCCCGGCCACTGCCCGCACCGCCGAGATGAGCGCACTGCGCAACACCGCCTGGGTCGAACAGCAGGCGGCCACGGCGCGCCTGCTGCAGCAACAGGGCCGCGGCGGCGAAGCGCAGTTGCTGCTGGGCCGCACCGAGGCCGCGCTGGGCGACGCGCTGGAACAGCCGGCACTGCTGGCGGCGATGGCAGGCGCCTATGCCGACATCGGCAGCAACCAGCGCGCGCTGACCCTGGCGCAGCGCCTGGTCGCGCAGAACCCCTCCACCGAGGCGCGCCTGCAATACGCCGGCGTGCTGCTGCGCGCGCACCAGGACGCGGAACTGGCCGCGACCCTGCGCCAGCTGCGCGACAGCGAGATGAGCGCCGAGCAGCAGCGCCGCTACCAGGCGCTGCGCAGCGGCTACGTGTTGCGCCAGGTCGATGCCCTGCGCGAACTCGGCAACCTCGAAGCCGCCTACGACGCGCTGGCGCCACTGCTGGCGCAGCAGAACCAGGATCCGCAGGCGGTGGCCGCGCTGGCACGGCTGTACGCCGCCGCCGGCGACCAGCGCCAGGCGCTGGTGCTGTACCAGCAGCAGCTGCAGCAGTCGCCCAACGACCTGGACACCTTGATCGCCGCGGCCAACACCGCCGCCGCGCTGCGCGACCTGCACAGCGCCGAGGACTACCTGCAGCGCGCGCTGGCGCAGGCGCCGGATTCGCCGCAGGTGCTCGGCGCCGCCGGCCGCGTGTACCGCAGCGCCGGCAAGAACCGCAAGGCCGAGAGCTACTTCCGCGCCGCACTGGCGGCGCAGGCGCGCGAGGCGGGCCAGTACGACAACGGCCTGCCGGCCGCCAACGGCCCGGCGTCCTACGCCGCTGCCGGGCGCCCGCTCAATCCGTTCGCCGGCATGAACGGGCGCATGCCGCGCAGCGCCGCGGTGGTGTCCGACCGCCTCGGCGGCGGCGTGTCGGCCCCGGCCTACGCGGCGTCCGCGTTGCCGGCGTCCGCGCCGGCCGTGGCCGCCGGCGACGACCTGCCGCCGCCGGCCAGCGCCAGCGCCGTCGGCGTGGCCCTGGCCGCGTTGCCGGTGCTGGGCCAGCGCAGCACCGCCCGCAGCGTGCCGCGCGACCTGCCCGACGACGGGCTGCTGGCCGCCGCGCCGCGCGCGTCCCTGCGCCAGCCGGCCGCGCCGGCCAGCGCCGGCGGCGGTTCAACCGTGCTCGACGAGCTGCGGGAGGTGCAGGCCGAGAACAGCGACAGCCTCGCCACCGGCGCCAGCTACCGCGCCCGCGACGGCGAAGCCGGCCTGGGCCGGCTGCGCGATCTGGAAGTGCCGCTGCACGGCGAGTTCGCGGTGGGCGAGGGCAAGCTGCAGGTCGACGTCACTCCGACCCTGCTCGACGCCGGCACGCTCGGCACCGGCTACGCCACCGCCAGCCGTTTCGGCGCCGGCCCCGCCGCGGCGATGGGCGACGCCCTGGCCGCCGACCGCACGCCGATCGACAGCCTGGTCGGCAGCGACCTGTACCAACTGCTGCTCACCGAAGGCAACAGCAACGCCACCCGCAACGCGCTGCGCACCTACGCGGTCAACACCGGGCTGTACAACAAGCTGTTCAACGACACCGACCCGGCGCTGACCAACGCGCAGCGCGAGGCGGCAGCGCTGCAGGCGCTGTACGCCGAGCCGCTGTCGGCGTTCCTGCTCGGCAACACCGCCGCCGACACCGCGATCGGCACGCTGGCCAGCGCCATCCTCGGTGACGCCTCGCGCAGCGCCGATCTCAGCGCCGCCGACATCGCCCGCTTCCGCAACCTCGCCGCCAACCCCACCGCGGCGGCGCTGACCCCGGCCGGCTTCAGCCAGGCGCTGTACACCATGGCCGCCAACGGCAACGGGGCGCGGCGCATGGACCAGGACGCGCGCGGCGTCGGCATGGCGGTGACCTACAAGAACGGCGGCTTCAGCGCCGACCTGGGCAGCACCCCGGTCGGCTTCCCCGAGCGCCGCATCGTCGGTGGCGTCGGTTACCGCGGCCAGGCCGGCGACAACCTCACCTATTCCGGCCAGGTGTTCCGCCGCGCGGTCAGCGACAGCCTGCTGTCCTTCGGCGGTGTCGACGACGGTCGCGCCGGACTCGGCTGGGGCGGCGTGACCAGCAACGGCCTGCGCCTGTCGGCCACCCTGGACAACGGCCTGCTCGGCGGCTACGCCAGCGTCAGTGCCGACCGCCTGGTCGGCCGCAACGTCGCCAGCAACGACCACCGCCAGGTCGACCTGGGCGTGTACGTGCACGCGCTGGACACCGAGAACCAGTCGCTGACCGCCGGCCTCAACCTGACCGCGATGCAGTACGACAAGAACCTGGGCGGCTACACCTATGGCCAGGGCGGCTATTTCAGCCCGCAGGACTACGTGGACCTGGGCTTCCCGGTGCACTGGAGCGGCCGCACCGCCGGGCGCACGGTCAACTGGAGCGTGGACGCCAGCGTCGGCGTGCAGCATTTCCGCAGCGACGACAGCCCGTACTTCCCGACCAGCGCGCAGATGCAGCAGGCCGCCTACGACGCCGCCTCGCTGGCCGCGCTGCTTGGGCTGACCGACCGCTACGTCGCGCCGGTCTATGCCGGGCAGAGCAAGACCGGCATGTCCTACAACATCGCCGGCGCGGCCGAATGGCAGATCGCCCCGCAACTGTTCCTGGGCGGCCGCCTGCTGTTCAACAACGCCCGCGACTACACCCAGTTCAGCACCAACCTCTACGTGCGTTTCGTGCTCGACCGGCTCGGCGCCGGCCTCGGCCGCCGCCCGCAGGTGCTGGCCTCGCCGTACGTGCCGGAGTAGGGCGCGGCAGGCGCGCTGCTCCCGTCGTAGGAGCGGCTTCAGCCGCGACAGGCGTTCCCATGAAACCTGTCGCGGCTGAAGCCGCTCCTACGGCGTTGTGTCGGCGCTTTGCCGGAATGCGGATATCGCACCGCTGCAGACCGTCGCTGGGGCACGGGACATCGCAGCCTGCGCTGCACGCATCGCCGTCACGGCGGATAATCGCGGGCATCCCCCGTACAGGAGCCCGCACATGATCCGCGACATCATCCGCATGGGCGACCCGCGTCTGCTGCGCCAGGCGCCGCCGGTCACCGATTTCGACAGCGCGCAACTGCATGCGCTGGTGGCCGACATGTTCGAGACCATGGACGCCGCGCGCGGCGTGGGCCTGGCCGCGCCGCAGATCGCGGTGGACCTGCAACTGATGGTGTTCGGCTTCGAGCGCAGCGCGCGCTACCCGGACGCGCCACCGGTGCCGCGCACCGCGCTTGCCAACGTGGAGATCGAACCGCTGTCCGACGAACTGGAGGACGGCTGGGAAGGTTGCCTGTCCATTCCCGGGCTGCGTGCGGTGATTCCGCGCTACCGGCACATCCGCTACCGCGGCGTGCTGCCGGACGGCACCCCGCTGCAGCGGGACGCAGAAGGTTTCCACGCCCGCGTGGTGCAGCACGAGCACGACCACCTGATCGGTCGCCTGTATCCCTCGCGCATCCGCGACTTCGACAGGTTCGGCTTCGAGGACGTGCTGTCGTACGAGCTGTAGCGCCGGGATCGAAGTGCGTTTCGTAGGAGCGGCTTTAGCCGCGACCGGGCGTTACCGGTAATGCCCGGTCGCGGCTAAAGCCGCTCCTACGACCGCGCTGATAGCAGCCAACGCCCAAAACGCACACGGCCCGCGCGAGGCGGGCCGTGGCGGGTGCTGCAGAAAGCGCTGCGGCTTACTTCAGCGCCTTGAAACGCAGGCGCTTGGGGCCGGCGTCGTCGCCGAGGCGGCGCTTCTTGTCTTCCTCGTACTCGCGGTAGTTGCCCTGGAAGAACTCCACGTGCGAGTCGCCCTCGAAGGCGAGGATGTGGGTGGCGATGCGGTCCAGGAACCAGCGGTCGTGCGAGATCACGAAGGTGTTGCCCGGGAACTCCAGCAGCGCGTCTTCCAGCGCGCGCAGGGTTTCGATGTCCAGGTCGTTGGACGGTTCGTCGAGCAGCAGCACATTGCCGCCCTGCAGCAGGGTCTTGGCCATGTGCAGGCGGCCGCGCTCGCCACCGGACAGCGAACCGACCATCTTCTGCTGGTCCTGGCCCTTGAAGTTGAAGCGGCCGATATAGGCGCGCGACTGGATCTCCACACCGTTGATGTTGAGGATGTCCAGGCCGCCGGCGATTTCCTGGAAGACGTTGTGGTTGCCTTCCAGCTTGTCGCGGCTCTGGTCCACGTACGACAGCTGCACGGTCGGGCCGACCACGATCTCGCCCGAATCCGGCTTCTCCTGCCCGGTGATCATCTTGAACAGGGTCGACTTGCCGGCGCCGTTGGGGCCGATGATGCCGACGATGGCGCCTGGCGGGATGATCATCGACAGGTTGTCGATCAGCAGGCGGTCGCCGAACTTCTTGGAGACGTTCTTGAACTCCATCACCGAGTTGCCCAGGCGCTCGCCCGGCGGGATGAAGATTTCGTTGGTCTCGTTGCGCTTCTGGTAGTCCACCGACTGCAGCTCGTCCAGGCGCGCCAGACGCGCCTTGCCCTTGGAGCGGCCGCCCTTGGCGTTCTGCCGGGCCCACTCCAGTTCCTTCTGGATCGCCTTCTGCCGCGCCTTCTCCTGGTTCTCTTCCTGCTTCAGGCGCTCGTCCTTCTGCATCAGCCACTCGGTGTAGTTGCCCTTCCACGGGATGCCGCGGCCGCGGTCCAGTTCCAGGATCCACTCGGCGGCGTTGTCGAGGAAGTAGCGATCGTGGGTGACCGCGACCACGGTGCCGGTGTAGCGCGCCAGGAACTGCTCCAGCCACTCCACCGATTCGGCGTCGAGGTGGTTGGTCGGTTCGTCGAGCAGCAGCATGTCCGGCTTCTGCAGCAGCAGCCGGCACAGCGCCACGCGGCGCTTCTCGCCGCCGGACAGGTTGGCGATCTTGGCGTCCCACGGCGGCAGTCGCAGCGCGTCGGCGGCCACGTCGAGCTGGTTCTCCAGGGTGTGCGCATCGCCGGCGGCGAGGATCGCTTCCAGGCGCTCCTGTTCCTTGGCCAGTGCGTCGAAATCGGCGCCTTCCTCGGCATAGGCGGCGTACACCGCTTCCAGCGCGGCCTGCGCCTGCAGCACTTCGCCCACGCCTTCCTCGACCGACTCGCGCACGGTCTTGTTCGGGTCCAGTTCCGGCTCCTGCGCCAGATAGCCGACCTTGGTGCCGGGCTGCGGACGCGCCTCGCCCTCGAAATCGGTGTCCACGCCGGCCATGATCTTCAGCACGGTGGACTTGCCGGCGCCGTTGAGGCCGAGCAGGCCGATCTTGGCGCCGGGGAAGAACGACAGCGAGATGTCCTTGATGATCTGGCGCTTGGGCGGCACGGTCTTGCTGACCCGGTTCATGGTGTAGATGTATTGCGACATGGCGGCTCCAAAGGCGCAGGGCGCCCGCCGGCCGGCGGCCGGAGGGCGTCGAAAAGGATGGCGGATTATAGCCGGACGGCCGCCGGCATTCGTTGCCGCACGGTGGCGGCGGCAGACGCGCGGGCGGTGCCGCACGGCCTACTCGGCGATCGGCGGCAGCGCTGCGCTCGTTGCCGTCGCCGTTGCCCCCGCGCGACGCTGCCGGCGCAGATACAGCAGCGCGCAGATGACCAGCAGCAGCATCGCCAGCCACTCGCTGGTCAGCGCCGCCTGCATCGCGGCCAGGCTGCCGCTGCCGCGGGCGTGGGCGTAGATCGCACCCAGCGCCGCTGGCCCCAGGCCCATGGCCGCCTGCAGGATGGTGGAGAGCATGGCGCTACCGGCGCCGGCATGGGCAGTGGGGACCTGCGACAGGCCGATGCGGTAGAAGCTGGCCACGATCCAGGCCTGGCCGGCGCCGATCAGCGCCGTCGCCGGGGCCAGAGTGCGCGCGTCCGGATGCGGCCACACGGCGTGCAGCGTCCAGGCCAGCCCCAACAGGCCCAGCATCTGCACCAGGCAGCCCAGCAGCAGCGTCGGCACCGGGCCGCAGCGCGCCGCCACGCGGGCGCTGACCAGTGCGGAAGCGAAGTAGGCCAGGCCCATCACGAGGAAGGCATTGCCGGAGTGCAGCGGCGACAGGCCGGCGCCGGTCTGCAGGGTCAGCGCCAGCACGAACATGAAGCCGCTCCAGCAGGTGAAGAACACCCCGCCCACCAGCAGCGCGAAGCGCACGCTGGGCAGCCGCAGCAAGGCCGGCGGCAGCAACGGCGTCCGCCCGCGGCGTTCCTGCCACAGTTCGACCCGGGTCAGCGCCGCCAGCAGCGGCAGGCAGGCCGCCAGCACCGCCAGGCACGCCGGCGGCCAGTGCAGGGCAGGGCCAAGCGCCAACGGCAGCAGCAGGCAGGCCAGGAACAGCCCCAGCAGCCCGGCGCCGGCCAGATCGGGCGGCATCCGCCGCGCCGCGCGGGTCTCCGGTACGGCGCGCAGGCAGGCCAGCGCCAGCAGGCAGAACGGCAGGTTGATCAGGAACACGCTGCGCCAGCCGGAGCCGGCGATGTTCGCGCTGACCAGCGCGCCGCCCAGCACCTGCCCGATGACGAAGGCGATGCCGCCCAGCGAGCCGTACAGCGCCAGTGCCCGCGCGTGCGCCTTGCTGTGCAGGCTGACGTGGATGGTGGCCAGGATCTGCGGCACCGCCAGCGCCGCGCCCAGGCCCTGCAGGATGCGGCCGGCCAGCAGGGCCGGGACCGAGCCGGCCACCCCGCACAGCAACGAGGCCAGGCCGAACAGCAGCACGCCGGCACCGAATACGCGGCGCCGCCCGAGGTTGTCGCCGAGCCGCCCGCCCGCCGCCAGGCCCACCGCGAAGGCGACGCCGTAGACGGCCACGATCAGCTCCAGCTGGGTCGCCGACGCATGCAGCGTGTGGGCGATCGAGCCGAGCGCGACATTGAGGATGGAGAAATCGATCAGCGGCAGCATCTGCCCGATCAGCAGGATGCCGAGGCCGCGGTGGCTCAGGGTGGGGACGGTGTTGGGCATGGCGGAGGCGGGGGAGGGCGTGGTCATGGCGCGCAGTATGGTGAGTCGATAAACTGGTACAAGGACTCATTTATCCTGGTACTGTCGCTGCCTCCCTGGTGTCCCGGACGGTCGCGTGGGGCGCCGTCTCCGGCGGCGTCACAGACACGCCTGCACCGCCTGTCGACACGGTGTCGTTGGGTACTGGCGAACTGCGAAGCGGAGAAGACGATGCAACTGGACCTCGCGCATTCCACCTCCAAGCCGGAGCGGGCGGCCACGCCTGTTGCGTCGGGCCCGGCCCTGGCCAGCGAGCGCGCCCGGGCGCTGGGCGCCTTCCTGCGCGCGCGCCGCGAAAGCCTGGACCCCGCCCGCCTGGCACTGCCGCGCGGCGGCAGGCGCCGCACCCCCGGCCTGCGTCGCGAGGAAGTGGCCTTGCTCGCCGATGTCGGCGTGACCTGGTACACCTGGCTGGAACAGGGGCGCCCGGTCCGCGCCTCGGCGCGCGTGCTGACCGCCATCGCCCATGCCCTGCAGTGTTCGGAGGTCGAAACCGCGCACGTACTGGCGCTGGCCGGCGTGGGCGGCACGACCGCCCTGGCGCCGCCGCCGTGCCAACGCCTGACCGGCACCGGGCGCATGCTGCTGGACCAGCTCGGCCCGTGGCCGGCGATGCTGCAGACCCCGCGCTTCGACATCCTCGGCGCCAACCCGGCCTTCGAGCGGCTGATGGGCGTGACCCTGGCCGACCTGGCGGATGCCGATCGCAACTGCGTCTATCAGGCCTTCACCAACCCGCGCTGGCGCGACGCGCTGCTCGATCGGCAGGAGGTGCTGCAGCACATGGTGGCGTTGCTGCGCGCGGCGATGGCCGAACACCTGGGCGAGCCGGAATGGGAGGCGCTGCTGGCGCGCTACCGCGCGGCCTCGCCCGAGTTCGATGCGCTGTGGCGGCAGCGGCGCGAGGTGCGCGGCGTGGAGAACCAGCTCAAGCGCTTCCGCCATCCGCAGGAAGGCGAGCTGCGCCTGCAGCAGGTCAACTGGTGGTCGGCGCCGCGCAACGGCAACCGCCTGGTGGTCTATTTGCCAGCCGATGACACGGCGCAGGCGGCGCTGTTGCGCCTGCACGCGCAGGCCGGAAATGCCGCTGGATGAACGCTTTCCTAGCCCGATCCGTGAAGCTGAATACGTAACCGATTCCAGCAGGAGACGGTTCAGACGAAAACGGCCTAAATGCAACCGCCACACCACGTGACGGAGTTGCCATGAACATGAAACGCATTGCCACAATCGCCCTCTCGTCCGCGCTGGCGCTGGGTTTCATGGCGCCATCCGCATTCGCCTGGGGTCCGGGCGGTCCGGGTCCCGGCCCGGGCTGGGGCCCGCCGGGCCCGCCGGGTCCTCCGGGTCCTCCGGGGCCGCCGCCCCCGCCGCCGGGACCGGGTCCGCGCGACCATGGCTGGTACGACCGCGGCTACCGCGACGCCGATCGCGAGCGCTACTGGCGCGACCGTGAGCGCGACCGCCGCGACGCCCGTCGCGCCTACGACCGCGGCTACCGCGACGGCTATCGCAACGGCCCCGACGTCGTCTACTACCGCCCGGGCCCGCCGCGCTGGGCGCGCGGCCAGCGCTACTACGGCCCGAACTACGTGGTCTACGACTACGACCGTTACCAGGTCCGGCGCCCGCCTTACGGCTACCGCTGGGTGCGCGACGACACCGGCAACCTGCTGCTGGTCGCCATCGCCACCGGCATCATCGCCGACCTGGTGCTCAGCGGCCGCTGAGCCCTGCTGCGGCATCGCCAGACGGCCTCCTTCGGGAGGCCGTCTGCGTTTTGGTTCGCCCTCGGCCGCGCGCGGGGCTTAAACTAGTCGTCTGCCTTCTGTCCATGCCCCTGGAGACCCGATGTTCCCGCGCGACGCCCGCATCGAAACCTACGACCCCGACCTGGCCCGCGCCATCGCCGCCGAAGCCGGCCGCCAGGAAGACCACGTCGAGCTGATCGCCAGCGAGAACTACTGCAGCCCGCTGGTCATGGAAGCGCAAGGCAGCCAGCTGACCAACAAGTACGCCGAAGGCTATCCGGGCAAGCGCTACTACGGCGGTTGCGAATTCGTCGACGTCGCCGAGCAGCTGGCCATCGACCGGGTCAAGCAACTGTTCGGTGCCGACTACGCCAACGTGCAGCCGCACAGCGGCTCGCAGGCCAACCAGGCGGTTTACTTCGCGCTGCTGCAGCCGGGCGACACCATCCTCGGCATGTCGCTGGCGCACGGTGGCCACCTGACCCACGGCGCCAAGGTCAACGCCTCCGGCAAGTTGTTCAACGCCGTGCAGTACGGCGTCAACGACCAGGGCCTGATCGACTACGACGAAGTCGAGCGGCTGGCCCTGGAACACAAGCCGAAGATGGTGGTGGCGGGTTTCTCCGCCTACTCGCAGGTGATCGACTGGGCGCGCTTCCGCGCCATCGCCGACAAGGTCGGTGCCTACTTCTTCGTGGACATGGCGCACGTGGCCGGCCTGGTCGCCGCCGGCGTCTATCCGACCCCGCTGCCGCACGCGCACGTGGTCACCTCCACCACCCACAAGACCCTGCGCGGCCCGCGTGGCGGCATCATCGTCGCCAGTGCCGCCGGCGCCGGCGACAAGCTCGAGGACCTGTCCAAGAAGCTGCAGTCGATCGTCTTCCCCGGCATCCAGGGCGGCCCGCTGATGCACGTGATCGCGGCCAAGGCGGTGGCGTTCAAGGAAGCGCTGGAGCCGGAGTTCACCAGCTACCAGCAGCAGGTGGTGAAGAACGCGCAGGCCATGGCCAAGAGCCTGATCGCGCGCGGCTACAAGATCGTCTCCGGCGGCACCGAGAACCACCTGATGCTGGTCGACATGATCGGCCGCGACGTCTCGGGCAAGGACGCGGAAGCGGCGTTGGGCAAGGCGCACATCACCGTCAACAAGAACTCGGTGCCCAACGACCCGCGCTCGCCGTTCGTGACCTCGGGCCTGCGCCTGGGCACCCCGGCGATCACCACCCGCGGCTACCAGGAACAGGATTGCGTCGACCTGGCCAACTGGATCGCCGACGTGCTCGACGCCCCGGCCGACGACACGGTGCTGGCGCGCGTGCGCGACGCGGTGACCGCGCAGTGCCGCAAGTATCCGGTGTATGGCTGAGCGGCGGGGATTGGGGAGTCGGGATTCGGGATGGGGCGTAAGCTCCTGTCCTGAGGTGCGCGCCTTTTCCAATCCCCAATCCCCAATCCCCAATCCCAGCCCCTGATGCACTGCCCCTTCTGCCAGCACACCGATACCCGGGTGATCGATTCGCGCGTGTCCGAGGACGGCGCGACGATCCGCCGGCGTCGCGAGTGCGAGGCCTGCGGTGAGCGCTTCAGCACGCTGGAGACGATCGAACTCAAGCTGCCGACGGTGATCAAGAGCGACGGCGGGCGCGAGGCGTTCGATGCGCGCAAGCTGCGCACCAGCTTCGACCGCGCGCTGCAGAAGCGGCCGGTGGCCGAGGAGCAGATCGAGGCGGCGGTGCGCGCGGTGGTGCACCAGTTGCGCATGTCCGGCGAACGCGAACTGCCCTCGATCCGGGTCGGCGAGTACGTGATGGCCGAGCTGCGCAAGCTCGACCACGTCGGCTACGTGCGCTTCGCCTCGGTGTACCGCAGCTTCCAGGACGTGGCCGATTTCCGCGAGGAGATCGAGAAGCTCGAGCGCGAGTTGCCGGTCGGCAGCGAGCAGTTGCCGCTGCTGGACCTGGTGCGCGCGGCCAAGCCGGGCGACAAGACCGGCAAGCGCTGAGCGCATGCGCATCGTCTGTCTGGCCGAGGCGGCGCAGCACATCCCCGCGCTGGCGCAGGAGCATCTGCAGGCCTTCGGCCCGCTGCTGCCGGAGTGGAACGTGGTGGAGGCCGAGACCGACCTGCGCAGCCACCGCGACGACCGCCGCATCCCGACCAGCTGGATCGCCCTGGACGGCGAGGACTGGCTGGGGTCGGTGAGCCTGCTGCAGAACGACGACGCGCGCATCCGCCAGTTTTCGCCGTGGCTGGCGACGCTGTACGTGCGGCCGCAGGCGCGCGGTGCCGGCGTCGGCGCCGCCCTGGTCGCGCACTGCGTGCAGGCTGCCGCGCGCTTCGGCGTGCAGTGGCTGTACCTGTACTGCGAGCCGGTGCTGGTGCCGTTCTACGAGCGCCTGGGCTGGCAGCGCCATGCCGACCTGCCGCTGGGGTTGCTGCAGATCGTGGTGATGCGCCGCGACGTCAGCGCTGCCACCGCATCCGCATGAGCGCCGACGCCGTCCCCGGCTTCTCCGCCGACGACCATCGCTGGATGGCGCAGGCCCTGCGCCTGGCCGAGCGCGGCGCCTACACCACACGGCCCAACCCGATGGTCGGCTGCGTGATCGTGCGCGACGGTGTCGTGGTCGGCGAGGGCTTCCACCAGCGCGCCGGCGGGCCGCACGCCGAGGTGTTCGCGCTGCGCGCCGCCGGCGAACGCGCCCGCGGCGCTACCGCCTACGTGACCCTGGAGCCGTGCGCGCACTACGGCCGCACCCCGCCGTGCGCGCTGGCGCTGATCGAGGCCGGGGTGGCGCGGGTGGTGGCGGCGATGGCCGACCCGTTCCCGCAGGTCAACGGCGGCGGCTTCGCGCTGCTGCGAGAGGCTGGCATCGCGGTGCAGGCGGGCCTGATGGACACGCAGGCTCGCGCGCTCAACCGCGGTTTCCTGTCGCGGGTGGAGCGCGGCCGGCCGTGGCTGCGGATCAAGCTCGGCGCCAGCCTGGACGGGCGCACCGCGCTGGCCAGCGGCGAGTCGAAATGGATCACGGGACCGGCGGCGCGCCAGGACGTGCAGCACTGGCGCGCCCGCGCCGGCGCCATCCTCGCCGGCGCCGGGACCGTGCTGGCCGACGATCCGGCGCTGACCGTACGCCTGGACACGGCGATCGAGGTGGCCCCGCCGCTGCGCGTGGTGCTGGACGCACAGCTGCGCAGCCTGGCGCAGGCCAAGGTCCGCGACGGCAGCGCGCCGACCCTGTACCTGCATGCGCCGGACTGCGCACCACCGTCGCTGGATCATGCCGCGTTCGCCGCGGTGCCGCTGCACGACGGCCGCTGCGACCTGCACGCGGCGCTGCGCCTGCTCGGCGAGCGCGGCATCAACGAGGTGCAGGTCGAGGCCGGGGCGACGCTGAGCGGCGCACTGCTGTGCGCCGGCCTGGTCGACGAGGTGCTGGTGTACATGGCGCCGCTCCTATTGGGGGATACCGCCCGTCCGCTGCTGGCGGGGCTCGGCATCGAGACCATGGCGCAACGCGTACCGCTGCAGTTGCAGGACGTGCGCCAGCTCGGCGACGACCTGCGCCTGCTGCTGCGGCCGGCGGCTGTGGATGCCTGACAAGGACGCTGCCGGCCACGGTGGCCTGCCTTTCCATACGATCGACGGCGATGTATTACCGGTAATCGAGTGCAAAAAGAAAGGTCCCGCTCGGGACCTTTCTTGATGGAGCTGTTTCGCGATCAGAAGCTCGCGCGCACGCCCAGCCAGCCCTGGTTGCTGTGCTCGACGAACCGGAACTCGGTCACCAGACCCCAAGTCCGGGTGACGTTGACCTGGCCGCCAAGCACACCGACGAACTTGCCCTGCTTCATCGCGTTGCCGTCGAAGTAGCCGCCCTTGATCCAGGCTTCGGTGCGTGCCGACGGCTTGCCGCGAACGCCAGCAGTGACCTGTCCGATGTTGGCATGGTCCTTGGTCGTATAGCGGTCGCCGAGGAAATTCGACTTGAGTTCGAGCTGGCTGCGCTGGAACGCCGCATCGGCGACGAAGTCCAGTTTCTCGGTGAATTCCATGTGGTAGCCGATGCCGATCTCAGAATCGCTGGCGATGTACTTTTCGGTCAGGTCGTGGCTGCCGTCGTCGAAGATCGAGTAGTACCGGGTGTCGGTAACGCGGGTGTAGCCGCCGAACACGAAAACCTGGGGTGCAATGGCGACGGAGCCTCGCACATAGGCACCATCGAGAGCATCCGATTTCGGGTCAAGGCGCGAGTAGCCGGCTTCGACATAGGTGTAGCTCAGGCCCTCGGCCGACGCAGCAAAGGGTGCGGCCGCCAACAGGGCAGCCAGGATCAGGGTGTTGCGCATGGGTGGTGCTCTCCGAATGAATGGCAGTGTCGGTGCCCCGTTGCAGGGCGGACACGGGCGACGTCTCTGTCGCCTTAAATATATTAACAAATATTTCACATTGCTGTATTGGGGGGGGTAGGCATGCTGCGCGATGCAGTGTCCTGTCCTGATCGCCAGTGCGGATCGGGCCCGCCTGACCGCGCCTGCTAGAATGCCCAGGCCGGTTCGCCGGCGACCACAAACGTCTTCAGGGCGGGGTGCGATTCCCCACCGGCGGTAGGTGCGTTCGCGCACGAGCCCGCGAGCGCTTCCCGGCGCAGGCGCGACGCGCCGAATCGGGAAGGTCAGCAGATCCGGTGCGATGCCGGAGCCGACGGTATAGTCCGGATGAAAGAAGACGGCCTTCGCGCAGCCTTGCGGCTGTGCGCGTGCCTGTTTGCCTTGTGGCGTTTTTCGCTCACCCCATTGCGAGAAACGTAGCTATGTTCACCGGAATCATCGAAGGCGTCGGCCATCTCGCCGCACGCCAGCCGCAGGGCGGCGATCTCCGCTTAACCTTCGCCACCGGCAGCCTGCCGTTCGCCGACGTGCGCCTGGGCGAGAGCATCGCGGTCAACGGCGTGTGCCTGACCGTGGTCGCCTTCGACGCGGCCTCGTTCCAGGCCGACGCCTCCACCGAGACCCTGGCGCTGACCACGCTTGGCCGTCTGGCCGAGGGCGCGATACTGAACCTGGAGCGTGCGATGCGCCCCAGCGACCGCCTCGGCGGGCATCTGGTCAGCGGCCACGTCGACGGGCTCGGTGAGGTGCTGTCGATCCACGACGACGCGCGCGCGCAGCGCTGGCGCTTCGCCGCACCGGCGGCGCTGCTGCGCTACATCGCCAAGAAGGGTTCGATCTGCGTGGACGGGGTCAGCCTTACTGTCAACGAGGTCGACGCGGAGGGCTTCGAGGTCGCGCTGATTCCGCACACCGTGGCGCACACCGCGTTCGCGCAGACCGCCGTCGGCGCGGCGGTGAACCTGGAGATCGACCTGGTCGCGCGCTACGTCGAACGCCTGCTGCAGGGCCGCCAGGACTGATCCTGGCCGCGTCCGGCCTTCTGCCTATCCGCCACGCTGCGCCGCTGCCTGCGGCGCGCGCGGCACCTTCCGTCTTTCCGCGAGTCCCCGCATGTCGCCTTCCGTTATCCCGAGCCTGAATTTCGCCTCCGTCCCCGAGCTGCTGGAAGAACTCCGCGCCGGCCGCATGGTGGTCATCGTCGACGACGAGGACCGCGAGAACGAGGGCGACCTGATCATGGCCGCCGAGCTGGTCAAGCCTTCAGACATCAATTTCATGGTCACCCACGCGCGCGGCCTGGTGTGCCTGTCGCTGACCCGCGAGCGCTGCGCGCAGCTGGGCCTGGCGCCGATGGTCCAGCGCAACACCGCGCAGTTCCATACCAACTTCACCGTCAGCATCGAGGCCGCCGAGGGCGTCACCACCGGCATCTCCGCCTACGACCGCGCCCACACCGTGCGCACCGCGGTCAAACCGGACGCCAAGCCGCACGACCTCAGCCAGCCCGGCCACATCTTCCCGCTGATCGCCCAGCCGGGCGGGGTGCTGACCCGCGCCGGCCACACCGAAGCCGCCAGCGACCTGCCGATGCTGGCGGGGCTGGAGCCGGCCGGCGTGCTGGTGGAGGTGCTCAATCCCGACGGCAGCATGGCGCGGCGTCCGCAACTGGAGGCGTTCGCCCGCACCCACGGCCTGAAGATGGGCTCGATCGCCGACCTGATCGCCTACCGCCTGGCCACCGAGCACACCGTCGAACGCATCGACGAGCGGCCGATCGAGACCGAGTTCGGCGGCTTCACCCTGGTCACCTACCGCGACCGCATCGCCCACGACCTGCACTTCGCCCTGGTCCGCGGCACCCCGGATGCCGACACGCCGACCCTGGTACGGGTGCAGGTGGAGAACCCGCTGGCCGACCTGCTGCACTGGCGCCGCGACGATTTCGGCGTGGCCGCCAGCGATGCGCTGCGCGCGATCGCCGCCGCCGAGCGCGGGGTGATGGTGGTGCTGTCGGCGCCGCGCGACAGCGATGCGCTCCTGGCGCGGCTGCGCGCGCAGCCGGAGGCGGCGCACGGCAAGGACGTGGGGCAGTGGCGGCGCAACGGCGCCGGCAGCCAGATCCTGGCCGACCTGGGCCTGGGCAAGCTGCGCGTGCTCGGCACGCCGCGCCGGCAGATCGGCCTGGCCGGGTTCGGGCTGGAGGTGGTGGAGCATGTAGAGGTGGGGCAGGGAGTGGGGAATCGGGATTCGGGATTGGGCAAAGCGTGATCCCGGCGCCGGATCCGCTCTGGGCGAGCGGTTGTTCTCGCTCGCCCGGGTCCCGGCCTCCCTGCCTGCTAAACTCTCCCACCCCCTCAAGCTGCCACCGCCATGTCCCACTACGAAGGCGACCTCCGCACTCCCGAGTCGGCGCGTTTCGCGATCATCGCCAGCCGCTGGAACGCCCGTATCACCGACGTGCTGGTCGCCGGTGCGCGGCAGAGCCTGGCCGGCAACGGCATCGCCGATGACGCGGTGGACGTGATCCGGGTGCCGGGCGCGTGGGAGTTGCCGCTGGTCGCCGCCCGCCTGGCCGCGGCCGGCAAGCATGCCGCGATCATCGCGCTGGGTTGCGTGATCCGCGGCGACACCCGCCACTACGAACACGTGGCCGACGGCTGCGCCGAGGGCCTGCTGCGGGTGTCGCTGGATTTCCGCATCCCGGTGCTCAACGGCGTGCTCGCCGTGGAGCAGGTCGAGGACGCCGAGGCGCGTGCCGGCGGCAGCCATGGCAACAAGGGCGAGGAAGCGGCGCTGAGCGCGCTGGAGATGGTCAACCTGCTGGAGCTGCTGCCGTGAACAAACCCGCTGGCCACAAGCACCACCCACGCCGCGACGGCGTCGATCCGGTCCTGCGTTCGCGCGCGCGCCGGCGTGCGCTGCAGGCGATCTACGCCTGGCAGATTTCCGGCGGCAACGCCCAGCACGTGATCGCGCAGTTCGCGCACGAGCAGGCGCACGAGATCGCCGACCTGGTGTACTTCGAGAACCTGGTCGAAGGCGTGCTCAAGCACCGCGCCGAACTGGACGCGGCGCTGGTCGGCTACCTGGACCGCACGGTCGAGGAAGTGGACGCGATCGAGCGCGCGGTGCTGCGCCTGGCCGCCTACGAACTGCTGCACCGCATGGACGTGCCGTACCGCGTGGTGATCAACGAAGCCATCGAGACCGCCAAGCGCTTCGGCTCCGAACACGGCCACACCTACGTCAACGGCGTCCTGGACCGCGCCGCGCTGGAATGGCGCGCGGTGGAGTCGGGCGGCGGCGGCGCCTGACGGCGCGGGATTGGGCATTCGGGATTGGGGATTCGCAAGAGCGGCATTCCCGTCCGCGGACGCGCTTTTGCCAATCCCCACTCCCGAATCCCCACTCCCGGCCCTCCAATGCCCGAATTCGATCTGATCGAGCGCCTGCGCGCACGCAGTCGGGCGCGGGACGACCTGCCGCTGGGCATCGGTGACGACGCAGCGTTGCTGCTGCCGCCGCCGGGGGAGTTGCTGGCGATCACCACCGATACGCTCAACGCCGGGGTGCATTTCCCGGCCGAAACCGCGGCCGCCGACATCGGCTGGAAGACGCTGGCGGTGAATCTCTCCGACCTTGCAGCGATGGGCGCGCAGCCGCGCTGGTGCACCTTGTCGCTGTCGCTGCCGCAGGTCGACATGGCCTGGGTCGATGCGTTCGCCGAGGGCTTCTTCGCCCTCGCCGATGCGCACGGCATCGGCCTGGCCGGCGGCGACACCACGCGCGGGCCGCTCGCCTTGTCGGTCACCGCGATCGGCAGCGTGCCGGCGACGATGGCGCTGCGCCGCGATGCCGCGCAGCCGGGCGACGAGGTCTGGGTGACCGGCCAGCCGGGCGAGGCGGCCGCGGCGCTGGCGCTGTGGCAGGCCGGGCGCCTCGACGTGACCGCGCCGGCCGCCGATCCCGTGCACGAACGCCTGCGCCAACGCCTGCTGCGGCCGACGCCGCGGGTCCAGGTGGGCCTGTGCCTGCGCGGCCTGGCGCGGGCCTGCGTGGACGTCTCCGACGGCCTGCTGGCCGACCTGGAGCACATCTGCGCGCGCAGCGGCGTCGGCGCCGAACTGGGGCTGGCCGCGCTGCCGGCGGTCGCGGCCCCGGCCGACGCGGACCCTGCGCAGGTGCACGCCTGGCAACTGGGCGGCGGCGACGATTACGAACTGTGCTTCACCGCCGACCCGGCGCAGCGCGCCGCGATCGTGCAGGCGCTGCAGGCGCTCGGCGTGACGGCGACGCCGATCGGGCGCATCGTCGCCGGCAATGGCATCGCGGTGCGCGATGCCGACGGCCAGCGGTGGCAGCCGCCGCGAAGCGGCTACCAGCATTTTCTGAGTTGACCCGCGCGGCCTGAAGCGCGCGCCGGTCGCCGGCCACTGGGCCAGCACGTTTGGGCCGCCCGCCAAGGTCCTTCCATACCGTGCCGCACTGCGGCGTGAATATCGCCCGTACCCGGTGGTACGGTCCGCCTGCCCGGCCCCGTGTCGAGCCCTTGTCACCGTTCTGGCAGTACCGTTCCGGCAGCCGGCCATTCCGGTCCGGCGCCGCTTGGGAGGCAGTCCATGCGTATGTCCGTGTCACGTCGCATCGCCCTCGGCGCGATGTTGCTGGTGTTCTCCGCCGCTGCGGCCGCGGCCGGCTTCAGCAAGCAGTACCAGAGCATTCCCAGTTTCGACGGCACCAAGCTCGGCGCGCTCGTGCTGGTGCCGCAAGGGCAGGGACCAGGACCGTTCCCGCTGGTGGTGATGCCGGCCAGCTGGTCGCTGCCAAACCTGGAATACGTGGGCCGCGCCAGCGAACTGGCCAACGATGGCTACGTGGTGGTCAGCTACACCTCGCGCGGCTTCTGGGATTCGCAGGGGCTGATCGACATCGCCGGGGCACCGACGGTGGAGGACGTCAGCGCGGTGATCGACTGGGCGCTGGCCAACACCCCGGCCGACGCCAAGGCGATCGGCGTCTCGGGTATCTCCTACGGCGCCGGCACCAGCCTGCTCGCCGCCGCGCGCGACCCGCGCATCAAGGCGGTGGCCGCGCTCAGCGGCTGGGCCGATCTGCAGGCCTCGCTGTACGCCAACAGCACCGTGAGCCAGCAGGGTGTGGGCCTGCTGGTCGCCGCCGGTGTCGCCACCGGCCGGCCCGGTCCGGACCTGGCGCGGATCACCGCGCACGTGGCGCTAGGCGACTACGACGGCGCGGTGCAGGGCTTCCTGCCCAAGGCGGCCGAACGTGGAGTGATCAACGAGGTGCAGGCGCTCAACCGCAACGGCCCGGCGGTGCTGCTGGCCAATGCGTTCAACGACAGCCTGTTCCCGCCGAACCAGTACATCAACCTCTACAACCGGCTCAGCGTGCCCAAGCATCTGATGTTCAGCCAGGGCGACCACGCCACTGCCGAACTGCCGGGCGCGCTGGGCCTGCCGAACCAGGTGTATACCGAGGCCACGCGCTGGTTCGACCGCTACCTGAAGGGCCGCGACAACGGCGTGGACCGTGAAGCGCCGGTGCAACTATCGACCCTCGGCGGTACCTGGCTCAGTTATGCCGACTGGAACAGCGTCCAGGCCGGCGCCACCCGCTACGGCCTGACCGGCCCCAGTGGCCTGTTGTTGCCGACCGGGTCGCTGACCAGCGGCAACAGCAGCGGCTGGAACTACCGCATCGCCACCGGCGTGCCGACCCTGGCCGATTCCGGCGTGGTGATGGTCAGTGGCCTGCTGCAGGGCCTCGGCCAGCCGGTGACCACCTCGATCCCGCTGGTCAGCCGCGCCGGCGCCGCGGTGTGGAGCGGCCCGGTGCTGTCCAGCGACAAGCGCCTGGCCGGCGCGCCCTCGCTGCGGCTGACGGTGACCCCGAGCCAGTCCAACGTGTCGCTGTTCGCCTATCTCTACAGCATGGACGGCTCGGGTTCGGCGCAGTTGCTGAGCCATGTGCCGTACACCCTGCGCAACGCGACCCCGGGCACACCGGTGACGCTCGATCTGGCGCTGCAGGCGACCGCGGTCGAGATCCCGGCCGGCCGCCGCCTGGTGCTGGTGGTGGACACCACCGATCCGCGCTACACCTCGGCCAGCCGCTTCGGCGGCACCGTGAGCTTCAGCTCGCCGACGGCGACGCCGTCGTTTTTGAGCGTGCCGTTGCATTGAGGTAGTTCGGCGTTTCCCTTCTCCCTCGGGAGAAGGTGCCCCGCAGGGGCGGATGAGGGTGCGGGCGCAGCCTCGTGCAATTGGATCAGCGCAGCGCTTCGCGCGCCGGACCCTCACCCCAACCCCCTCTCCCGATTGGAGAGGGGCTTTGGCCTCTCCCTTCTCCTTCGGAAGAAGGTGCCCCGCAGGGGCGGATGAGGGTACGGGCGCAGCCTCGTGCAGTTGGATCAGCGCAGCGCTTCGCTTGCCGGACCCTCACCCCAACCCCTCTCCTGGCGGGAGAGGGGCTTTGGCCTTTCCCTTCTCCCCTCGGGAGAAGGTGCCCCGCAGGGGCGGATGAGGGTAGGGCGCAGCCTCGTGCAGTTGGATCAGCGCAGCGCTTCGCTTGCCGGACCCTCACCCCAACCCCTCTCCCGATGGGAGAGGGGCTTTGAGCTCTCCCTTCTCCCATCGGGAGAAGGTGCCCCGCAGGGGCGGATGAGGGTACGGCACCACGCATCGCCACACAGCGCGCACGCCACTCCCATTTCGCGCACGAATTTACGCAGCTTTTATTCGAACCGGCGCGCGCTTTGCAACGAAGATATTCGGCGATTCCTATACTTTCCGCGCTGACGACAGGGGTGTTTGCGTGGAATCGATGGCTGCAATCTTGAGCGTGTCGCTGCCCGCAACGGTCGTGTACGGATGCGTCGTATCGCATTCGGCGACGGCGCAACCATCTGGCCTTCGTACCAGGCGATGCGACACGCCATGCGCAGCGCGACGCCTCCATGGTTGCCGCAGCGCGTTGCAGCATCCGCCCCCACACGGTCGCGCGCGTTCGCTGCACGCGCATTGACCCGCTGACGCCGCCGCCGCGGCGCCGTATTCCAACGCCCTTGCCGCGATGCGCCGCCGAGCGCATCGCCAGCGATTGCGCGTGCGCGTGACGCGTCGGGCTGTCGTTGCCTCCCTCCACCCAAAGAAGGACGGCTCCTTGGGAGCCGAGAACCCGATGTCCATGAAGCTCCACCCCCTGCTCCTGTCCGTGGCCGTGCTGTGCGCTGGCCCCGCCGCTGCCGCTGGCTTGGCGGCGCCGGTTTCCGATGCGATGCCGACAGCGGCGCAGGACGTCGCCACGCCGCCGCCGGCGCGCAGCGCCGACTGTTCCAATGGCTTCTTCTCGCGCCTGGCCTCGGCCTATCGCGAGGATGCGCAACCGGCCGATCCCGATGCGCCGGCGCCGGCGCCGGCGCGTCGCGGCCTGGCGGCGCCGTTCTCCTCGCCGCCGTTCCCGTCGGCGGAATGGCAGCTCGGCGCGGTGGACTACCCGGTCGGCGTGCCCAACGAGAACGCGCAGTACCCGGTCGAGAAGGCGCTGGCGTGCACGCGCGTGGGGCAGTGGATGCAGCGCAACCGCATCGAGCTGTACGGCTGGATCAATCCCTCGCTCAACGCCAGCACGTCCTCGCGCAGCAACTACCCGCTGTCCTACTCCACGCGGCCCAATCGCGGCGAGTTCAACCAGGCGCTGATCCGCCTGCAGCGCGTGCCGGACACGGTGCAGACCGACCATGTCGACTGGGGCTTCCACCTCGACGACCTGTACGGCTACGACTACCACTACACCACGATGAAGGGCGTCACCAGCGACCAGTTGTTGCACCATCCGCAGCGCAACAGCGCGCTCAACGGCAAGATCTACGGCAACGATCCGATGATCGCGCACGTGGACCTGTACCTGCCTTCGGTGGCGCAGGGCATGCTGGTCACGGTCGGCCGTTACCTCTCGCTGCCGGACATCGAGGCGCAGTTCTCGCCGAACAACTACCTGCTGACCCATTCGATCCTGTACACGGTCGATGCCTATACCAACATGGGCATCCTCACCACCACCAAGCTCAACGACCAGTGGACGCTGCAGCTCGGCGTGCATGGCGGCGACGATTCGGCGATCTGGGACGCGACCAGCCGCCTGAGCGCGCAGGCCTGCCTGCGCTGGGTCTCCAGGAGCAACGACGACATGCTGTATCCGTGCGTGGAGTCGTACAACAACGCCGCGCAGACCTACAACAACCTGCAGGAGTTCGTGCTGACCTGGGGCCACCGCTTCTCGCCGAAGGTGCACATGCTCACCGAGGCCTACCACCTCTACGTGCGCGACCAGGCGCTGGCCACCGATCCGTCGCAGTCGCACGCGCCGACGGGCCGCCCCGGTTACGCGCTGGGCGAGGCACCGGACTTCCCGCTGGGACGCAGCACGGCCGATGCCATCGTCAACTACGTCAACATCCAGCTCGGCGCGTCGGACATGCTGGCGATCCGCAACGAGTTCGTGAACGATCACGACGGCCAGCGCACCGGCTTCGCTACGCGCTACTCCAGCCACACCATCGGCCTGACCCACTGGGTGTCGCAGGACCTGGAGATCCGCCCGGAGCTGCGCTATGAGCACGCCTACGATTTCCCCGCCTACGACGGCGGGCGCCGCAACCACCAGGCGACGGCGTTGATCGACGCGATCCTGCATTACTGAGGTCGTCGCGCGCTGCCGTGCAGGCGGCGGCGAGGCGCCGGCAGACGTGGCGCACGCGCCTGCGTCGCGCGGTTTTACGCAGAATTTATGCGTGCCGCGCGGCTTCGCCACGGAGAGTTTATGGCGACGGCTTCGATAATGCCGGCCTGGGCCAGAAGGCCTGTCCGACCCGGCGTGCGTCGCCATGTTGCGCTTCCCTTCTGCCTCCGTGCGCAGGCCGCGTACGGCGGTGTTCCCACGCGATTGCGGCCTGCCGTGCGGCGGGCCTTCCCTTTGTTTCGGAGTTGAGACCATGAGCGGTTGGCTTTCGTTCGTTTGCGGCGTGGCGGTGATCGTCGCGGCCGGTTACCTGCTGTACGTGATCCTGCGCCCCGAAGATTTCTGAGCCGAGTGCCATTTCCATGATCGATACATTGCTTGTCTATGCGCTCGCGCTGCTGCTGGGATGGCCGCTGGGCCTGTACCTGGCCAAGGTGATGCGCGGGGCGCCGATGCGCGGCGACGCGCTGTTCGGCTGGATCGAACGCCCGTTGTACCGCCTGCTCGGCACCGACCCGGCGCGCGGCATGCACTGGCGCGCCTATGCCGGCGCGTTCCTGGCCAGCAACCTGGTGCTGGGCGTGCTGGTGTTCGCGCTGTTCGTGACCCAGGCCTGGCTGCCGTTCAATCCCGATGCGGTGCCCAACATGCGCTGGGACGTGGCCCTGCACACCATGGTCTCGTTCCTGACCAACACCAATCAGCAGCACTACTCGGGCCAGGCGCAGCTGTCGTACCTGTCGCAGGCGGTGGGCGTGGTCGGCCTGCAGTTCATCACCCCGATGATGGGCCTGGCGCTGGTCGCGGCGACGCTGCGCGGCCTGTTCGGTGGGCGTGGCCAGGACGCGGCGCGCAAGGCGGCCGCGAGCGGCGGCGAGACGGCGCAGGAGGTCGATCTCGGCAACTACTGGGCCGACGTGATCCGTCCGACCCTGCGCTTCCTGCTGCCGCTGTGCCTGCTGTGGACGCTGCTGCTGACCCAGCAGGGCGTGCCTTCGACGCTAGCGGCCGGTCCGGTCGCCACGCCGCTGGACGCCAGCGCCGGCCAGCAGACGCAGAAGATCCCGCTCGGCCCGGTCGCGGCGATGGTGGCGATCAAGCAGCTCGGCACCAACGGCGGCGGCTGGTACGGCCCCAACAGTGCGATGGCGCTGGAAAATCCCACGCCGTTCTCCAACCTGCTGGAGATGCTGGGCATCGTGCTGATCCCGGTGGCGGTGGCGTTCATGGTCGGCCCCTTCACCGGGCGCCGCAAGTTCACTGCGCTGGTGTTCGGCAGCATGCTGGTGATGTCGTTGGCGTCCACCGCGGTGTCGCTGTGGGCCGAAGGCCACGCGCCCGGCAGTGCCGCGCTGATGGAAGGCAAGGAGGTGCGCTTCGGCGTCGATGCCTCGGCGGCCTGGTCGTCGCTGACCACGCAGACCTCCAACGGTTCGGTCAACGCCATGCACGATTCGCTGGCGCCGCTGACCGGTGGCGTGGCGATGGTCAACATGCTGATCAACGCGATCTGGGGCGGCATCGGTTGCGGCCTGCAGCAGTTCCTGGTGTATCTGCTGCTGAGCGTGTTCCTGGCCGGCCTGATGACCGGGCGCACCCCGGAGCTGTTCGGGCGCAAGATCGAGGCGCCGGAAGTGCGTCTGCTGGCGCTGCTGATCCTGCTGCAGCCGCTGGTGCTGCTCGGCTTCACCGCGATCACCCTGGCCCTGCCGGCATCGATCTCGGCGACCTCCAATCCCGGCTTCCACGGCATCAGCCAGGTGTTCTACGAGTACACCTCGGCCTTCGCCAACAACGGCTCCGGCTTCGAGGGGCTGGGCGATGGCATTCCGTGGTGGAACCTGAGCTGCACCGTGGTGTTGCTGCTGGGCCGCTATCCGGCGCTGATCGTGCCGCTGATCGTGGCCGCGCAACTGGCGCGCAAGCGGGTGGCGCCGGAAACCGGCGGCAGCCTGCAGGTGGAAACCCCGACCTTCGCGCTGACCCTGATCGCGGTCATCGCGGTCCTGACCGTTCTGCAATTCACGCCGGCCTTGGTGTTGGGACCGATCGCCGATCACCTGACCCTGGCCGCGCACTGAGACGACGACGATGAGCACCCCGCTTCCTTCTCCTTCCGTGGCCTCTTCGCCGGCGCGCCGGCCTGGGCTGTTCGATGCCGCGGCGCTGCGCGCGGCCTTGCGCGACAGCGTGCTGAAGCTGTCGCCGCGGCACCTGCTGGGCAGTCCGGTGATGGCCGTGGCGTTCGCCGGCACGCTGCTGTCGGCGCTGATCACCGTGTCCGGCCAGGGCCAGGCCGGCTTCGGCTGGGCGGTGACCGCGATCCTGCTGGTCACCGTGCTGTTCGGCAATTTCGCCGAAGCGGTGGCCGAGGCCCGTGGCCGCGGCCAGGCCGCCTCGCTGCGGCGTGCGCGCAAGGACCTGGTGGCGCGCCGGGTCGCCAGCGTGCGGCTGGACGGCGAGACCAGCGTGCCCGCCGCCGAACTGCGCCCGGGCGACCTGGTGGTGGTGTCGGCCGGCGAGCTGATCCCGGCCGATGGCGAGATCGTGCACGGCCTGGCCACGATCAACGAGGCCGCGGTCACCGGCGAATCCGCACCGGTGCTGCGCGAGGCCGGCACCGACCGCTCCGGCGTCATCGGCGGCACCAAGGTGCTGTCCGACGAGATCCTGGTGAAGGTCACCGCCGAGCCGGGCCACAGTTTCCTGGACCGGATGATCGCGCTGGTGGAAGGCGCCAACCGGCAGAAGACGCCGAACGAGATCGCGCTGACCATGCTGCTGGCGGCGATGACCCTGACCTTCCTGATCGTGGTCGCCTCGCTGCCGGCGATCGCCGGCTTCGTCGGCGTGCACGTGGATCCGCTGCTGCTGATCGCGCTGCTGGTGTGCCTGATCCCGACCACCATCGGCGGGTTGCTGCCGGCGATCGGCATCGCCGGCATGAACCGCGCGCTGTCGGCCAACGTGCTGGCCAAGTCGGGCAAGGCGGTGGAAGTGGCCGGCGACGTCGACGTGCTGCTGCTGGACAAGACCGGCACCATCACCCACGGCGACCGCCAGGCCACCGTGTTCCATGCGCTCAGCGGCGTGGACGTGGCGCAGCTGCGCGAGGCGGCGATGCTGTCGTCGCTGGCCGACCCGACCCCGGAGGGCAAGTCGATCGTGCGCCTGGCGCGCGAGCAGGGCCTGCCGCCGGCCGATCCGGCGGGCGCCGAGTTCGTCGCCTTCACCGCGCAGACGCGCATGTCCGGCGTCGATCTTCCGGCCAACGGCATGCAGCCGCCGCGGTCGATCCGCAAGGGCGCCGCCGATGCGCTGATCCGCCACGTCACCGCGCTGGGCGGGCAGGTGCCGGCGGAGCTGAAGAGCCGTGTCGAACAGGTCGCGCGCAGCGGCGCCACGCCGCTGGTGGTGGCCGAGGGCCGGCACGTGCTGGGCGTGGTCGAGCTGTCGGACGTGGTCAAGCACGGCGTGCGCGAGAAGTTCGCGCGGCTGCGCGCGATGGGCGTCAAGACGGTGATGATCACCGGCGACAACCCGCTCACCGCCGCGGCCATCGCCGCCGAGGCCGGCGTCGACGACTACATCGCCGAAGCCACGCCCGAGGACAAGCTGGCGCGCATCCGCCAGGAGCAGGCAGGCGGCCGCCTGGTGGCGATGGTCGGCGACGGTACCAACGACGCGCCGGCGCTGGCCCAGGCCGACGTCGGCCTGGCGATGAACTCCGGCACCCAGGCGGCCAAGGAGGCCGGCAACATGGTCGATCTGGATTCGGATCCGGCCAAGCTGCTGGCGGTGGTGGAAGTGGGCAAGCAGCAGCTGATCACCCGCGGCGCGCTGACCACCTTTTCGCTGGCCAACGACGTGTCCAAGTACTTCGCGATCCTGCCGGCACTGTTCGCCGCCTCGATCCCGCAGATGGCCGCGCTGAACGTGATGCGCCTGTCCAGCCCGACCAACGCGGTGCTCGCGGCGCTGATCTTCAACGCGCTGGTGATCCCGGCACTGATCCCGCTTGCCCTGCGCGGCGTGCGCTTCACCCCGTCCTCGGCGACCTCGCTGCTGCGCCGGAACATGCTGATCTACGGCGTGGGCGGCGTGCTGCTGCCGTTCGTCGGGATCAAGGTCATCGACCTGCTGCTGGTGGCGCTGGGCTGACCCCAGCGCCGATTCTCACGCTCCTTCGGAATTACCTCCATGACCGTGTCTTCCGTTTCCCTCCGCGAACCGATGCGCTGGCGCGCTGTGTTGGTGCTGCCGCTGCTGGTGCTCGCGTCCGCGGCGCTGTACTCGTTGCTGGCCACCGTGCTGGCCGGCGCGCTGTTTCCCGAGCAGGCCAACGGCAGCCTGCGCACCCACGAGGGCCGCGTGGTCGGCTCGGCGCTGGTGGCGCAGCCGTTCGCCGCCGCGGGCTACTTCCAGCCGCGTCCGTCAGGCGCCAAGTACGATCCGATGTCGGCGGCCGGCAGCAACCAGGCGCGCAGCAACCCCGACCTGCGCAAGCGCCTGGACGACACCCGCCAGGCGGTGGCCGCGCGCGAAGGCATCGACCCGGCGCAGGTCCCGGACGACCTGATCACCCAGTCCGGCAGCGGCATGGACCCGGACATCAGCGTGGACGCGGCGCAACTTCAGGTGGCGCGCGTCGCCGCCGCGCGCGGCCTGCCGCCGCAAACCGTCGCCGCCCTGGTCGCCGCGCAGACCCAGCCGCGCCAGTTCGGTGTGCTCGGCGAGCCGCGGGTGAATGTGTTGGCGCTGAATCTGGCCTTGGACGCGGCCGGGAATGGGGAAACGGGAATCGGGAGTGGGAAGGAGCAAAAGCAGTAGGGCGGATGGCCTGAGGCTGTACGCTTCGCGAATCCCCAATTTCGAATCCCCAAGCCCGGCCCTTCGATGCCCGACCCCCGCACCCAACAGGCCGACGCCCTGATCGGCGAACTGCAGCGCGAGCGCGGCGGGCACCTGACCGTGTTCCTCGGCGCGGCGCCGGGGGTCGGCAAGACCTACGCGATGCTGTCGCGCGCGCGGCAGTTGCAGCAGCAGGGCAGCAACCTGGTGGTCGGCGTGGTCGAGACCCACGGCCGCGCCGAGACCGCGGCGCTGCTGGAGGGCCTCACCGTGCAGCCGCGGCGGCGCCTGGAGTACCGCGGCCGCACGCTGGACGAGATGGACCTGGATGCGTTGCTGGCGCTGCGCCCGCCGCTGGTGCTGGTGGACGAACTGGCCCATCGCAACGCGCCCGGCAGCCGCCACGAGCGGCGCTGGCAGGACGTGCAGGAATTGCTCGACGCCGGCATCGACGTCTACAGCACGGTCAACATCCAGCACCTGGAAAGCCTCAACGACGTGGTCCACCGCATCACCGGCGTGCGCGTCAGCGAGACCGTGCCCGATGCGATCTTCGACCGCCTGCGCGACATCGTGCTGGTCGACCTGCCGCCGCGCGAGCTGATCGAGCGCCTGCAGCAGGGCAAGGTCTACCTGCCCGAGCAGGCCGGGCAGGCGCTGCAGGCGTTCTTCTCGCCGTCGAACCTGGCCGCGCTGCGCGAACTGGCGATGCAGACCGCCGCCGACCGCGTCGACAACGATCTGCGCGACGTGCAGGCCGCGCAGGGCCGCACCAGCGTGGCGCTGCGGCGTACGGTGATGGTGGCGATCGACGGGCGTGGCCAGTCCGACTACCTGGTGCGGGTGGCGCGGCGCCTGGCCGAACGCCGCGGCGCGCCGTGGACGGTGGTCACCGTGCAGACCCAGGCGCAGCCGGAGGCCGACTGGCAACTGGAGATCGACCGCGCCTTCGCCCTGGCACGCCGGCTCGGCGGCGAGGCTGCGCTGCTGCACGGCGCCAACGTCGCCGACACCTTGCTCGACCATGCCGCGCGCAGCGGCGTGTCCACGCTGGTGCTGGGCCGCACCCGCGAGCGCCCGCTGGCGCGCATGATCAACCGCACGCTGACCCAGCAGCTGCTGCAACGCGGTGCGCACTACGAACTGGTGATCATCAGTTCGCCGGAAGCGCGCGCGCGGGCGCGGCGGCGCTGGCGCAGCCCCGCGCACTGGCTGTCGCGCGACGACCTGCTGTTCGCCACGGTGGCCTCGGCGCTGGCGGTGGTAGTCGCCTGGATCGCCGAAAGTTGGGTCGGCATCGACGACCTGTCGATGGTGTTCATCGTCGCAGTGGTGATGGTCGCGTCGAAGACGCGGATGACCGCGGCGGTGCTGGCGGCGCTGCTGAGCTTCTTCAGCTACAACTTCTTCTTCATCGAACCGCGCTTCACCTTCCAGATCGGCGCGCGCCAGGGCGTGGTCACGGTGCTGCTGTTCCTGGTCGCCGCCCTGGTCGCCGGGCGCCTGGCCTCGCGCCTGCGCATGCAGGTGCTGGCGCTGCGCGCGGTCAATGCGCAGACCACCGCACTGCAGCGGCTGGGCCGCGAACTGACCAGCGCCGCCGACCTCGGCCAGGTGCTGGAGGCCGGGCGCCGCGCGCTCGCCGGCACCCTCGACGCCGAGGCCTGGCTGCGCCTGCAGCCGCTGGAGCGCGCGCATGACGGCGCCGACGACTACGCGCCGACGATGGCCGCGGTGGACCGCAGCGCCGCCGACTGGGCGCAGCGCCACGGCCAGGCCACCGGTCGCTTCACCGATACGCTGGCCGGCGCGAGCTGGTGGTTCCTGCCGGTGCGCCACGAGCGCGGCACCATCGGCGTGGTCGGGTTGCGCTTCGGCGCCGGCGTGCAGCGCCCGGGCCTGGAGCAGCAGCGCCTGGCCGAGGCGATGGTCGAGGACATCGGCCAGGCCGCGCTGCGCACGCGCCTGGTCGCCGACCTGGAGAGCGCGCGGGTCAGCGGCGAGACCGAGCGGCTGCGCTCGGCCCTGCTGTCCTCGGTTTCGCACGACCTGCGCTCGCCGCTGGCGGCGATGATCGGCGCGGCCAGCAGCCTGTCCAGCTACGGCAAGGCGATGGATGCGGACGATCGCCGCAGCCTGCTCGAGACGATCCAACTGGAAGGCGAGCGCCTGGACCGCTACATCCAGAACCTGCTGGACATGACCCGGCTCGGCCACACCGGGCTGACCTTGAACCGCGACTGGATCGGCGTGGACGAACTGATCGGCTCGGCCGCGCGGCGCCTGCAGCGCTACCAACCGCAGGTGCGCCTGGACATCGCCCTGGCTGCGGAGCTGCCGACGCTATGGGTGCACCCGGCGCTGGTCGAACAGGCGATCTTCAACGTGCTGGAGAACGCGGCCAAGTTCTCGCCGGCCGATGCGGCGATCCGCGTGGCCGCGGGCATGGTCGAGGGCCGCCTGCGCATCGACATCAGCGACCGCGGCCCGGGCATTCCCGAGGACGAGCGCGCGCGCATCTTCGACATGTTCTACAGCGTCGAGCGCGGCGACCGCGGCCGCCACGGCACCGGCCTGGGCCTGACCATCTGCCAGGGCATGATCGGCGCGCACGGCGGCAGCGTCGAGGCGCTGCCCGGCCCCGATGGCCGCGGCACCACGATCCGCATTACCCTGCCGCTCATCGAACCCGCCGCGCCGCCGTCTCGCCCCGATGCCGACTGAGTCCCACGCCGATCCGATTCCGCCGCCGCGCGTGCTGGTCATCGACGACGAGCCGCAGATCCGCCGTTTCCTCGACATCAGCCTGCGCGCGCAGGGCTACCGCGTGCTGCAGGCCGACACCGGCGCCGCCGGCCTGGCGCAGCTGGCCGCCCACGGCGCCGAACTGGTGGTGCTGGACATCGGCCTGCCCGACCAGGACGGGCACAGCGTGCTGCGCGAACTGCGGCAATGGTCGTCGGTGCCGGTGATCATGCTGACGGTGCGGGCCGGCGAGGACGAGAAGGTGCAGGCGCTGGACGCCGGCGCCAACGACTACGTGACCAAGCCGTTCGGCGTGCAGGAACTGATGGCGCGCATCCGCGTGCTGCTGCGCATGCAGCCGGTGGCCGGCGAGGCCGAGCCGGTGTTCGACGACGGCCACCTGCACATCCACCTGGGCCTGCGCGAAGTGCGCCTTGAAGGCGAGGCGCTGCCACTCAGCCGCAAGGAGTACGCACTGCTCGCCCTGCTGCTGCGGCACAGCGGCCGCGTGGTAACGCAGCCGCAACTGCTGCGCGAACTGTGGGGTCCCACCCACCAGGACGACACGCACTACCTGCGCATCCTGGTCGGCAAGCTGCGGCAGAAACTCGGCGACAGCGCGGTGGCCCCGCGCTACATCGCCACTGAGCCGGGCGTGGGATTGCGCTTCATCGGCGTGCAGTGCCCGCCCGCGTGATCTGTCGTGGCGGCCTCGCCTGGATCTGCGTAGGAGCGGCTCTAGCCGCGACCGGGGCATTGCCGGTGAAGCCAGGTCGCGGCTGAAGCCGCTCCTACGGCGGCAACGTGTGCCTGGAAGCCGGTGGAACGCGATAAACGGAAGAACAGATGACCTCGCGTTCCCATCCCATCGTGATCAACCCGGATCACTTCCTGCAAACGGAACGTGGTCGCGTGTGGACGTCGGAGCGCAACCAAGCCGCATGGCGGCAAAGCCATGACGCCCTGCAGGCGATCCTCGCCACGTCGTGTGAACCCGCCGGACCCTGGACAGTCGTCATCGTGTGCGGCCTGCAGGGCGCGGGAAAGACCACCTGGATCGCGCGGCAACCGGTGCGGCCATGCACCGTCTACTTCGACGCGGCGCTGCCCGGCGCTCGGCACCGGGCGCCGATCGTCGCCATCGCGAAAGCGGCCGGTGCCAGGATCGAGATCGTCTGGATCAAGGTCGCGTTGCCGATTGCGCTCGCGCGGAATCTGCAGCGGCCAGCGGACGAACAGGTGCCGGAGTCGGCGATCCGGTCCGTGGCCAGCCTGTTCGAAGCGCCGACGCTCGCCGAAGGCGCCGATCACGTCAGCGTGGTCAAGCCTGCCGAATGGGTGTCATAAAGTCAGTATGCGTGGCAGTGGTGTCCGGCACAGGGTGCACATCGCCGCCGCGCCACACATCGGTTGCCGACAGCGAAAGCGCATCTTGGGCGCAATGCCATTGCGTGTGCCGCGATCGCCTTGGTTCGTCGTAGGAGCGGCTTCAGCCGCGACCGTGGCATTGTCGGGGACGCAGGTCGCGGCTGAAGCCGCTCCTACGACGGCATCGCGGCATGATGACGTTGCAATGGATCAGCGCGCGAAAGACGCTGTTGCGATTCCCGATTCCCGATTCCCGATTCCCGATTCCCGATTCCCGAATCCCGAATCCCGAATCCCGGCTCTCAACAGCCGCCAGGCTGGTCATCCCGAATCCCGAATCCGATCAAGTCTCCGGCAACACCTTCCCCGGATTGAGGATCCCATCGGGATCCAGCGCCCGCTTGATCGCGCGCATCGCGTCAAGGGTCGCGGCATTGAAGGCCTGGTCCATGTAGTCGCGCTTGGCCACGCCGATGCCGTGTTCGCCGGACAGCGTGCCTTCCAGCGACAGCACCAGCGCGAACAGCCGCGGCAGGGCGGCCTGTGCGCGTGCGGTTTCGGCGGCGTCGTCGGGCGCGTACATGATGTTGACGTGCAGGTTGCCGTTGCCGGCATGGCCGAAGGCGACGATCGGCAGGTCGAACTCGGCGGCCAGCGCTTCCACGCCCGCGACCAGCTCGGGGATGCGCGATACCGGCACCACCACGTCTTCGTTGATCTTGCCCGGACGGATCGTGCGCAGCGCCGGCGACAGCGCGCGGCGCGCAGCCCACAGGCGGTCGCGCGCGCTGCCGTCGGCGGCCACGTCCAGCGCCAGCAGGCCCTCGCCCTCTGCCGCCGCACCCAACGCCTGCAGCGTGTAGGGCAGGGTGTCGTGGTCGCCGTCGGCCTCGATCAGCAGCATTGCGCCGGCCTCGGGCACGTCGCTGCCGTTGCGGCGCAGCAGCGCGATCGCGCTGCGGTCCATGAACTCGAGCATGGTCGGCGTGCTCGGCTGCGCCATCAGCCGCGACACCGCGGCAGCGGCGGCGGCAGCGTCGCGGTACAGCGCGCGCAGGCCGGCCTGCGCCAGCGGTCGCGGCGACAGCTTCAGCGTCGCTTCCACGATCAGCGCCAGGGTGCCTTCGCTGCCGACCAGCAGATGGGTCAGGTCGTAGCCGGTGGCGTCCTTGGTGTAGGCGCCGCCGCAGCGGATCAGCTCGCCGCTGCCGGTCACCGCGACCAGGCCGAGCACGTTGTCGCGGGTGGCGCCGTACTTCACCGCGCGCGGTCCGCCGGCATTGGTGGAGAGGTTGCCGCCGACGCTGCAGATCTCCGCGCTGGACGGATCCGGCGGCCAGAACAGCCCGTGCGGCGCCAAGGCCTGCTGCAGGTCGCCGTTGAGCACGCCGGGTTCGACCACCGCGCAGCGGTCGGCCGGGCGCAGTTGCAGGATGCGGTTCATGCGCGCGAACGACAGCACCACGCCGCCGGCGAACGGCACCGCGGCGCCGGCGGTGCCGGTGCCGGCGCCGCGCGCTACCAGCGGCACGCGGTGCGCGCGGCAGGCGCGCACGATCGCCTGCACCTGCTCGCGGGTCTGCGGCAGCGCCACCGCATCGGCCAGCGCCCAGCGCCGCGAATCGTCCTCGCCATAGCTGCGGCGGCTGTCGGCATCGGTGCGCCAGCCTTCGGCGCCGAGCAGGGCGGAAAGGGTGTCGGTGAGCGCGGTGGGCAAGGCGGTGGTCATGGCGAAGGTGGCGACGACGAAGTGGAGGGCGAGGGCGGCTGCAGCAGTTTCCAGGTGAGCACGGCCAGCGCCAGCGGCAGCCACACCCAGTGCAGTTCGGACCACAGCGTGGCCATGCCGCGCGCGCTGAAGAAACCGTTGGCGAACGGCGAGACCCGGATCGGCCGCCACGGCGCGAACCAGCGCTGTTCGCTCCACGGCCAGGTCAGGGCCACGCCGAGGCCGCCGGAGGTCGTCGCATCGAGCAGCGGATGCGAGGCGGTGCAGACGAACAGCCAGACGGCCGCCTGCAGCGCGCCGGCGCGCAGGGGCCGGTGCAGCGACGCGCCGAGCACGCCCAGTAGGGCGGCGAACAACAGCGAGTGGCTGGCGCCGCGATGGCCGAAGGCGTCGGCGTAGGGGATGTGCAGGGCGAAGCCGAGCACGTCGGCGTCGGGCAGCATCGCCGCGACGATGCCGGCGCCGAGCAGGCGCGTGGAAATGCGCCCGCGGTCGGCGGCGGCCCACAGTGCCAGCGGCACCGCGGCGTGGGTGAAGACGCTGGGCACCTCAGCAATCCTCGGCGCGGAAGGCGTCGCGCAGCCAGGTCAGCCGCGGCGGATCGCCCTCGGCCTCGACCACGTCGAAGCGGCACGGCCAGTTGGCGTACTGCGGATGCGCGGCCAGGAACAGTTGCGCCGCCAGCAGCAGGCGGCGGCGCTTGCGCAGATCGACCGAGGCCGCGCCGCCACCGAACGCGGTGCTGCGCCGGTAGCGCACTTCGACGAACACCAGGCTTTGCGCCTGCTGCATCACCAGGTCCAGCTCGCCGCCGCGGAAGGCGACATTGGCGGCGATCAGGCGCAGGCCGGCGCGCTCCAGTTCGGCGCGCGCCGCCGCTTCCACCGCGTTGCCGCGTCGGCGCCGCTCAGTTTCCATCGGGCAGCGGGGTCGGGCGCCCGCCGCTGAAGGTGGACCAGGCCGGGGTGCGCACGATGTTGCCGAAGCCGTCCAGGTGCAGCACGCCGGTAGCGCCGCGCAGGCCGCTGTCCTTGCCGGTCGCCAGCTTCTCCAGGTAGGCGGTGATCTGCCAGGCGTCGTAGCCGAACGCGAACAGGCGCCCGGCCGGGCCGCGCGCGGTCGGCAGCATGTCGGCCACGCTGGTCGCCGCCGGCAGGCCGCCGACGCCGCGCACGTTCCACAGCTCGCTCGGGTAGACGATGCCGTCCAGCACCAGGTCGTCCTCGGGCTTGCCGGTGCCCAGCACCAGCTGCGAGGTCGCCACCCGGGTCTTGCCGGCGAAACCGGCCAGCGCCAGTTGCGGCGCCAGCGCGCGGGCGGTATTGCCCTTGACCGCCAGCAGCACCGAATCGGCGGCGCCGGCGTTGCGCAGTTGCGCGCCGATGTCGCCCGGGGTGTCGGCCACGCTGACGCTGCCGGCGACCTTGCCGCCGCGCTCGCTGAAGCGGTCGCGGAACGCGGCCACCGCGCGGCGGCCGTTGTCGTCGTTGCTGCCGATCACCAGGGTGTTGTGGCGCTCGTGCGCCAGCAGGTACTCGGCGGCGGCGATGCCGTCGTCTTCCGGCGCCAGCGAGAAACCGGCGCTGCCGCCCGGCGGCGCGTGGGTGCCGCGGTTCAGCGCCAGCACCGGCACCGGCAGCGCGTCGCGCCCGAACAGCGCGGTCACCTCGTCGCGGCCAAGCGGGCCGACCACGAAATCGGCGCCGCCGTCGACCGCCTTCTGGTAGGCGGCCAGCGCGCCGGCCGGGGTGCCGGTGGTGTCGATGAAGTCGATCGCAGGGCGCCGCCGGGTCTCGCCGTAGTAGCCGGCAAGCAGGCCGTCGCGCACCGGCGCGGCCGCGGTAGCCAGGCTGCCGCTCAGCGGCAGCAGCACCGCCAGCTTGGCCGGCGGGCGGTAGCCGTCGCGTTCGGCCGGCGGCCGCTTGCTGGTGTCGAAGCCCCACTGCTCGCCGCGGTCGAACGGACGCGGCAGCGCCAGGCCGCGGCTCAGCAGCGCGCGGCCGACGAAGTTGTACAGCGGGTCGCCGGCCGGCAGCGCGGCGGCGCGCGCCTGCAGGGTGGCGTCGTTGAGCGTGGCCAGCTGGCGCACGATGGCGCGCTGGTTGTCGCTGCGCGCCTGGCCGCTGAGGCCGTTGTCGGCGCGGGCGCGTTCGTCCAGCGCCGCCGTGGCGTCGCCGGTGCCTTCCAGCGCCTGCGCACGGGCCAGGTGCCAGCGCGCGCGCAGGTTCTGCGGCACCGCCTGCGGATCGCTGCCCAGCGCCTGCAGCGCCTTGGCCGGCTGGCGGTCGGCCAGGGCCAGCTCGGCCTCGACCAGCGCCACCCGCACCTTGCTCAGCGGCGGCAACTGCCGCGGCTGCACCTGCGCCAGCAGGCTGCGCGCGCGGGCGGTATCGCCGGCCTCGTACCAGGCGAAGGCGGCGTCGCCCAGCAACTGGTTGCGGGCGCTGCCGGTGGCGCCGGCGGCCTGCGCCTCGAGCTGCTGCGCCGCGTCCCGCGGCTTGCCCTGGTCCAGCAGCGCCAGCGCCGCCGACTGGGCCGGCGAAGCGCTCGGCGTCACGCTGGTGGTGGCGCAGCCGGCGACGAGCAGCGCCAGCAGCGACAGGGCGGAAATCCTTGCGAATCGCTTGTTCATTTCTGGTCCATTCGGCTGGGCACGCCGGGCGCGCCGGGGAAAACCGCTACGATTCTACCCTTGACCATGGAAAGCCGTAGATGAGCGCCCAGCCCGGAACCCTGCATGTCGTCGCCACGCCGATCGGCAACCTCGCCGACCTGACGCCGCGCGCCCAGGAGACGCTGCGCTCGGTGGCGGCGATCTGCGCCGAGGACACCCGCCGCAGCGGCCAGCTGCTGGCCCACTTCGGCATCGAGCGGCCGCTGCTGGCGCTGCACGAACACAATGAGGAGGCGCTGTCCCAGCGCATCGTCGCGCGCCTGCTGGAGGGGCAGTCGCTGGCCCTGGTCAGCGACGCCGGCACCCCGCTGGTCAGCGATCCCGGCTACCGCCTGGTGCGCGCGGCGCGCGCGGCCGGGGTACGGGTCAGCCCGGTGCCCGGCGCCTGCGCGGCGATCGCCGCGCTCAGCGTGGCCGGCCTGCCCAGCGACCGCTTCGCCTTCGAAGGCTTCCTGCCGGCCAAGGCCTCGGCGCGCCGCGAGCGCCTGGCGCGGTTGGCCGGCGAGCCGCGCACCCTGGTGTTCTACGAAGCCTCGCACCGCATCGCCGAGTCCCTGGCCGACTGCCGCGCCGCCTTCGGCGACGCCCGCCCGGCCGTGATGGCGCGCGAACTGACCAAGCTGTTCGAGACCGTGCTCGATGGCACCCTGGCCGACCTGCACGCCCGGGTCGAGGCCGACGACAACCAGCGCAAGGGCGAGTTCGTGCTGATGGTGCAGGGCGCCGGCGACGACGCCGACGCGCAGCTGGCCGAAGGCCGCCGCGTCTACGCCAAGCTCAGCGAACACCTGCCGCCGTCCACCGCCGCCAAGCTCGCCGCCGAGCTGACCGGTGCGTCGCGCAAGGCGTTGTACGGCGGTGGCTAGCAAGGCGGCACGCCAGAAGGCAAGAGAGTTGGCATGGCTGGACCTCGCCAGGGTGGTCATGCCGGAGGAGATCCCCAATGGCGTTGTGGAGCAACCGGATCCGCCTGCGCCCGATCTTGTGATCCGTAGCAGCAACACGAGCGTTGGTATCGAGGTCACTCAGCTTTTCCAGCGTGACGATCCGGCGTCGCGGTTGCCTGCTCGTGAGATAGAAGCTGCTCAACGCAACATTCTTGCCGAGGCGAGAATGTTGTATGAGGAGACATACGGCCACCGCTTGTTTGTGAATGCCTCGTTCGACGGTACGCCGCCCGCAAAAAAACCGGCGGTTCGCGAACTTGTGGCGCTTGTGGAGATGCATCGCACTGATTCGGGGGCTATGTTTCAGGTTCTTGCCCTGGATGCCCGAGCGCGGCAACTCCTTCCCCAGTGGCTTCAAGGGCTCACAATATGTGCTCAGGAGCCCGATGAGTCCGGGCGCTGGATTGGTGGTTCCGTTTGGCGCACACCAAGTTTGACGCAGGATCTGCTGCAAGCCGCTGTCTCAAGAAAGAACAAAAACATTGAGGGTTACTTAGAGTGCTGTGACCAAGTGTGGCTTCTGGTCATTTGTGACCTCTGGCCAATGGCAGCAAGTTTGGCTGTGCCGCGAAATGCACATGAATGGCAGTTGGAAAGCCGCTTTGCGCGGGTACTGCTGGTGTCCCGAGAGGGGGATGGCGTCCGCTTCTAATGGGGAAACATGCGACAATGCGCGTGGCGGAGTCGGCCAGACAGTCGCGTCATCCCCTCGCATTTCGGTGTGGGGGGATGCCGAGGAAAGTCCGGGCTCCATAGGGCAAGGTGCCAGGTAACGCCTGGGCGGCGCGAGCCGACGGACTAGTGCAACAGAAAGATACCGCCTACGTCTGCGCAAGCAGGCCGGTAAGGGTGAAATGGTGCGGTAAGAGCGCACCGCGAGTCCGGTAACGGACCGGCACGGCAAACCCCACCTGGAGCAAGACCAAATAGGGACCTCATGGCGCGGCCCGCGTCGGGTCCGGGTAGGTTGCTCGAGCGTACCGGTGACGGTGCGCCTAGAAGAATGACTGTCCACGACAGAACCCGGCTTATCGGCCGGCTCCGCCACTTTCTTCTTTCCATGGCGCGCCACAGCGGGTCTTCGACTATGAGAGCCCTTTACGGGCCTTTAATCGCCTGCTATCGCCAAGGATCAGGTTGTCTCGTAGGAGCGGCTTCAGCCGCGACGGGCGATCCTGGGAGCACCTCATCGCGGCTGAAGCCGCTCCTACGCGTGCGCCTCTCGTCATCAGAGGCTCCCTTCAGTCCCGACTGCAGCCGTCTGAGCCGCCGCCGTACCATGCGCGCCATGTCCGTGCTTTCCTCGCGTGCGGTGGCAGCCGCGGCTCAGGTGTACGCCTGAGCGCAGGCGTCACCGCGCTCGGGCGTCCAGTCGCGCCTCCTGGTTCTCCAGCCGCGTTTCCCCCAGGAACACCCCGTCCGGGCCGAAGCGGCGCTCGTGGATCCAGCCGTGGCCGGCGGCGTCCACCGCGACGATGGTGCTGGCGCGGGTGCCGTACTCGCTGCCACGGATGAAGGCCGGCGACAGCCGCCGTTCCAGGTCCGGGCCGACCCCGGTGTCGGGCAGGTCGGCCGGGTCGGCCAGGGTCTCGTCGGCCAGCGCCCGCCACAGCGGCGCCAGGTCGTCGCCGCCGGCGGCGATCCAGGCGGTCACGGCCGCGCGCAGGCGCAGGGTCTTCGGCCAGGGCGCGTCCAGTGCGCCGTTGGACATGCCGTGCACGCCGGGCGCCAGGGCGCTGCGGCCGGGCGGGTGGTTGCCCACGTAGGCGGCGCCGGCGGCATCGGCCAGCAGCAGGTTGAACGGCGGATAGGCGTCGGCGCGCGCCGCCAGCGCGCCGGCGAAGGCCGCGGCCGGCTCGGCGCCGGTCAGGTAGTCGGCGATCAGCGCGCCGCGCGAGGCGCCGGACATCGACGCCAGCGGGTCGCGCACGTTGGTGACCACGGCGCAGCGGCCGGCGGCGTCCAACCCCACCCAGGTGCCGCCGGAGCGCAGGTCGCGCCCGGCCAGCAGGCGCTGCGCCGGGGCCGGCCAGCGCTGCAGCGGCGCGGTCGGGCGGGCGTGGAATTCGTCGCGGTTGCCGACCAGCAGCAAGCGCCATCGCGGGTGCGCAGCGTGCGCGAGAACGACCAGACACATGCGCCGCAGTGTGCGCGCTTGCGCAACGCGGCGCGAGTCCGGGCGCCATGTCGACGGCCGGTGACGATGGCCTTAACGCCCCGTACACAGGCCTGAATTTCCGTTCAATCTCAAAATTTGAGACGAAACAGTAACTTGTGGATAAGCCTTGAACAAGTCTCTAAAGATCGTTGCAAACCATTGATCCCGCTAGCGATTTACCGCTCGCAAAGTTGTTGACAACCCGTTGCGCGCTGCTAAGGTGGGCACTTGAGGGGAAACCGGGTTTTTTGTGGTTTTTCGTGGTTCAATGACCGCCCAGGCGGATTCGGAAAGGTGCAGGCGTCGTGTTTCAGGGCGAGACCGCAATCACTGTGGACGACAAGGGGCGTATGGCGGTTCCCACCGCGTACCGCGACCTCGTCGCGCGCGTGAGCGGCAATCGGCTGGTGCTGACCTACAACCCGTTCGAGGCCGGCTGCCTGTGGCTATATGCGGAGAAGGAGTGGGAGCGGGTCCGTGACGACGTCATGGCCAAGCCCAACACCCAGCGCGTGGTGCGGGTCCTGCAGCAGAAGCTGGTGGGTTCGTCGGCCGCGCTGGAGCTTGACGCCAACGCCCGCATCACCATTCCGCCGAGCCATCGCGCCGCGGTGGGCATTGAAAAGCGCGCCGTGCTGTTGGGCATGGGCGACAAGTTCGAACTGTGGAGCGAGCAGGCTCATCGCGCACTGATCCAGCAGACGTTGTCTGACGAGGATCTGGGCGATGGATTGCTCGATCTGAAGTTGTGAGTCGGGGTGTCCGGATGCGCGGACAGGCGCAGGCCGGTCACCTCCCGGTGTCGCAACCATCGGCGGCGCATGTGCCGGTGTTGTTCGCGCAGGTCCTGGACGGGCTGCAGGTGATCGAAAACGGAATCTATCTGGATGGCACGTTCGGGCGTGGCGGACACGCGCGCGGGGTGCTGCACAAACTCGGCCCAGGAGGCCGGCTGCTGGTGATGGACAAGGATCCCGAGGCGATCGCCGAAGCCGAACATGCGTTCGGCGGCGACGCGCGCGTGTCCATCTATCGCGGCAGCTTTGCCGAACTGGGCCAGTGGGACGCTGCCGTTGCCCTGGACGGGGTGCTGTTCGATCTGGGCGTGTCCTCGCCGCAGTTGGACGTGGCCGAACGCGGCTTTTCCTTCGGCAAGGACGGTCCGCTGGACATGCGCATGGACCCGGAGGCCGGCGAGAGCGCGGCGCAGTGGCTGGCGCGCGCCGACGAGCGCGAGATCGCCGACGTGCTGTGGACCTACGGCGAAGAGCGGCAGAGCCGGCGCATCGCCCGCGCCATCGTCGCCCGCCGCGAGAAGCAGCCGCTGACCCGCACCGCCGAGCTGGCCGAGCTGATCGCCGGGGTGATGCCGCGCGGCGACAGCAAGACCCATCCGGCCACGCGCAGCTTCCAGGCGATCCGCATCCACATCAACCGCGAGCTGGCCGATCTGGAGACCGGCCTGGACGCGGCGCTGGCCCGGCTCAAGCCCGGCGGCCGCCTGGCGGTGATCAGCTTCCACTCGCTGGAAGACCGCATCGTCAAGCAGTTCATGCAGCGCCACGCCAAGGCCCCGCCGAGCAACCGCCGCCTGCCGGAGGCCACGACTTTCGTGCCGACCCTGCGCCTGCATGGCGGCGCGATCAAGGCCGACGCCGACGAACTGGCGGTGAACCCGCGCGCGCGCAGCGCGGTGTTGCGGGTGGCTGAGAAGCTGGGATTGGGGAGTGGGGATTCGGGATTCGAGAAGAGCGCCCGCCGCATCCCCAATCCCGAATCCCCAATCCCGGCGTCTCCGCAAGGAGACGCCCAATGAGTCGGCTGCTGCTGCTCGTGCTGCTCGCCTGCACCATCGCCTCGGCGATCGGGGTGGTGTACATGCGCCATCGCCATCGCCAGTTGTTCGTGGAGCTGTCGCGGCTGGAACACAACCGCGACGAGCTGAACATCGAGTTCGGCCGGCTGCAGCTGGAGCAGGCGACCTGGGCCGAGAGCAATCGCGTCGACCAGGTCGCGCGCGAGCGGCTGGGGATGAAGTTCCCCGAGACCGGTGACATCGTGGTGGTGCGTCCGTGAACAAGAGCGGCCGCAATCGCCCCCGCAGCAACTTCAACCTGCGCGGCCGCCTGGTGCTGGTCGGCGCGGCGCTGGGCCTGTGCTCGGTGACCCTGATCGGCCGCGCGGCCTACGTGCAGCTGATCAACAGCGATTTCTACCAGCGCCAAGGCGAGGCGCGCTATCTGCGCGAACTGCCGATCGCCACCTCCCGCGGCATGATCACCGATCGCAACGGCGAGCCGTTGGCGGTGTCCACGCCGGTGGAGTCGATCTGGGTCAATCCGCAGGAACTGCTGCGCAGCCCCGACCGCATCCCGCAGCTGGCGCAGGCGCTGGAACTGCCGGTCGACGAACTCACCGCCAAGCTGTCGCAGAAGGCGGACAAGGAGTTCATGTACCTCAAGCGCCGGATCAATCCGGACAAGGCGCATGCGGTGGTCGCGCTGGGCATCCCCGGCGTGTTCTCGCAGCGCGAATTCCGCCGCTTCTACCCGCAGGGCGAAGCGATGGCGCATGTGCTGGGCTTCACCAACATCGACGACCGTGGCCAGGAAGGGCTGGAGCTGGCGTTCGATTCGTGGCTGCGCGGCAAGCCGGGCGCCAAGCGGGTGATCCGCGACCGCAAGGGCGCGATCGTCGAGAGCATCGACCTGGTCAAGCCGGCGCAGCCGGGCAAGGACCTGACCCTGAGCATCGACCGCCGCATCCAGTTCCTGGCCTACAAGGAGCTGCGCAACGCGCTGGTCGAGAACAAGGCCGCCGGCGGCTCGATCGTGATCATGGACGTGGCCACCGGCGAGATCCTGGCCATGGTCAACCTGCCGACCTACAACCCCAATGCGGTCAACGGGGTCAACCCGGATGTGCGCCGCAACCGCGCGGTCACCGACCTGGTCGAGCCGGGCTCGACGATGAAGCCGCTGACCATCTCCACCGCGCTCAAGGCCGGGGTGGTGACCAAGGACACGCTGATCGACACCAACCCCGGCTACATGTCGGTGGGCCGTTTCACGATCAAGGACGTGCCGCGCAACAACGGCGTGCTGACCGTGACCGGGGTGATCACCCGCAGCTCCAACATCGGCGCGGCGAAGATCGCGGCCAAGCTGCCGGACCAGACCTTCTACGACCAGGTCCACAGCTACGGCTACGGCAGCTCCCCGCACAGCGGCTTCCCCGGCGAATCGGCCGGCGTGTTCCCGTCGCCGGCGCGCTGGAGCGGTTCGTCCAAGACCACCATGTCCTACGGCTACGGCCTGTCGGTGACGCCGCTGCAGATCGCCCGCGCCTACTGCGCGCTGGGCAACGGCGGGCGCCTGGTCACCCCGACCTTTGTCAAGGGCCAGCACGAGGACAGCAAGCAGGTGCTGGACCCGGCGATCTCCAAGGAAGTGGTGGCGATGATGGAGACCGTGGTCACCCAGGGCGGCGCCAAGGGCGCGGCGATCCTGGGCTACCACGTCGCCGGCAAGACCGGTACCGCGCGCAAGGCCGGCCCCGGCGGCTACGAGCGCGGCCACTACAACGCGCTGTTCGCGGGCCTGGTGCCGGCGAGCAACCCGCGCTTCGCCACGGTCATCGTGATCAACGACCCGCAGGGCGCCAAGTACTACGGCGGCCTGGTCTCGGCGCCGGTGTTCCACAACGTGATGGAAGGCGCGCTGCGGCTGATGGACGTGCCGCCGGACGACATCCAGTCGTGGCTAGCTGCGCAGGCCGCCGGCAAGAGCGGCCATGCGCCGCCGCCGGCGCCGGTGGAGCCGGATCCGGCGACCGTGCCCGACGCCGCCGCCGAGGTCGATGCCGCGCTGCCCAGCGCGCGCGCGGTGGCGCCGCCGGCGCCGGCCGCGTTGCCGGCCCCGCTGCAGGAGACCCGCCAGTGACCCGCGCGATGTCGCTGTCGCAACTGCTGCCGGGTGTGGCGCTGCCGCACGACGTGCAGGTGTCCGGGCTGGTCATGGACAGCCGTGCGGTGCGCCCGGGCGATGCCTTCGTGGCGATCGCCGGGTTCGGCGCGCACGGCCTGGGCTTCGTCGAGCAGGCGCGCGCCAACGGCGCGGTCGCGGTGCTGTACGACCCGCCGGCCCCGGCCGAGCTGCCGGCGCCGGCCGATGCGATCGCGGTGCCGGGCCTGCGCGCGCGCATGGGCGCGATGGCCGACCAGTTCCACGGCCATCCGTCGCAGACCATGACCATGGTCGGGGTCACCGGCACCAACGGCAAGACCTCCACCGTGCAACTGCTGGCGCAGGCCTGGCACCTGCTGGGCACGCGCAGCGGCAGCATCGGCACGCTCGGCGCCGGCCTGTACGGGCAGGTGCAGCCGACCGGCTTCACCACGCCGCTGGTGCTGCCGCTGCACGCGCTGCTGGCGCAGTTGCGCGACGCCGGCGCGCAGGCGGTGGCGATGGAAGTCAGCTCGCACGCACTCGACCAGGGCCGCGTGGACGCGGTGCATTTCGACGTGGCGGTGTTCACCAATCTCACCCGCGACCATCTCGACTACCACGGCGACATGGCGAGCTACGGCGCGGCCAAGGCGCGCCTGTTCGCCACGCCGGGGCTGAAGTCGGCGGTGGTCAACCTGGACGATGCGTTCGGCCGCGAGCTGCTGGGCACGCTGGATCCGGCGCTGCGCCGTATCGCGGTCAGCTCGCGCGGCCAGGACGGCGCCGACGTGCGCGCCGAGGCGCTGCGCCTGGACGCGCGCGGCATCGGCTTCACCCTGGCGATCGGCGAGGAGCGGCATCCGCTGCAGTCGCCGTTGCTGGGCCGTTTCAACGTCGACAACCTGCTGGCCGTGGCCGGCGCGCTGCACGCGCTGGACGTGGCGCCGGTGCGCATCGCCGCCACCCTGGCGCAGCTGCAGCCGATCCGCGGGCGCATGAATCGCCTCGGCGGCAACGGCGCGCAGCCGCTGGTGGTGGTCGACTACGCACACACCCCCGACGCGCTGGAACAGGCGCTGCAGAGCCTGCGCGCGCACGCGCAGGGCCGCATCACCTGCGTGTTCGGCTGCGGCGGCGAGCGCGACACCGGCAAGCGCCCGCAGATGGCGGCGATCGCGCAGCGCCTGGCCGAGCGCGTGGTGGTCACCGACGACAACCCGCGCGGCGAGGACGGCGACCGCATCGTCGCCGACATCCTGGCCGGCTTCGACGGCATGCAGGCGGTGCAGGTGCAGCGCGACCGCGCGCAGGCGATCGCCATGGCGGTCGCCGACGCCGGCGCCGAGGACATCGTGCTGATCGCCGGCAAGGGCCACGAGCCGTACCAGGAGATCGCCGGCGTGCGCCATCCGTTCGACGACACCGAGGTCGCCGCGCAGGCCCTGCGCGCGCATGCGGCGGAGGCGGCCCGATGAAGCGCCTGCCGTTGTCGATGATCGCGCACTGGGCCGGCGCCGAGCTGCATGGCGACGACGTGGCGATCGATGCGATCAGCCACGACACCCGCAGCCTGGCCGCCGGCAGCCTGTACGTGGCGCTGCGCGGCGAGCGTTTCGACGGCCACGCCTTCGTCGCCGACGCCGCCGCGCGCGGCGCCAGCGCGCTGCTGGTGGAGCGCGTGCAGCCGCAGATCGAACTGCCGCAGATCGTCGCCGCCGACACCGAGCTGGCGCTGGCGCGGATCGCCGCCGGCATGCAGCGTGGCCGTGCCACCCGCGTGGCCGCGATCACCGGCAGCAACGGCAAGACCAGCGTCAAGGCGCTGCTGCTGGCGATCCTGCAGCATGCCTGCCGCATCGACGGCGGCAGCGTCTACGCCAATCCCGGCAACCGCAACAACGAGATCGGCCTGCCGCTGGCGGTGATCGAGGCGCCGGACGACGCCGACTACGCGATCTACGAGATGGGCGCCGGCAAGCCGGGCGACATCGCCTATCTCACCGACATCGCGCCGCCGCAGGTGTCGCTGGTCAACAACATCGCCGCCGCGCACCTGGAGCGCATGGTCAGCCTGCTCGGCGTGGCGCAGACCAAGGGCGCGATCTACACCGCGCTGCCGGCCGACGGCACCGCGGTGATCAATGCCGACGACGCCTTCGGCCTGTGGTTCGAGCAGCGCCTGCCGACCGGCGAGGCGCGGCCGCAGGTGCTGCGCTTCGGCCTGCAGCCGGGCGCCGAGGTCGGTGCCGCGCAGGTGCGCATGGCCGCCGACCGCACCCAGTTCGTGCTGACCACCCCGCGCGGCGACGTCGAGGCGACGCTGCCGCTGCCGGGCCGGCACAACCTGCAGAACGCGCTGGCCGCCGCCGCGCTGGCGCTGGCACTGGACGTGGCGCCGGCGCGCATCGCCGCCGGCCTGGCGCAGGTGCAGCCGGTGCCGGGCCGGCAGATCACCCACACGCTGCCCAACGGCGCGGTGCTGATCGACGACAGCTACAACGCCAACCCCGGCTCGCTGGCCGCGGCGATCGACGCCCTGGCCGCGGCCGGCGGCGAGCGCTGGCTGGTGCTGGGCGACATGCGCGAACTCGGCGCCGGCGCCGAGGCGCTGCACGCCAGCGGCGGGCGCCGCGCGCGCGATGCCGGGCTGACCCGGCTGTATGCGCTCGGCCCGCTCAGCGCCCACGCCGCGCAGGCGTTCGGCGAGAACGGCCGGGTGTTCGACAGCCACGCGGCGCTGGTCGAGGCGTTGCAGCGCGATCTGGCGGCCGTGGCCGCGACGCGGCACACGCAGAATCAAGAGCAGGAAGTGAAGCAGATGCATGAGAACACCGGCGCGCCGTCCGTTGGCGCGCTCCAGCCGGCCCCGGCCACGCTCCTCGTCAAGGGCTCGCGCGGCAGCGCCATGGACACCGTGGTGCGTGCGCTGCTGAACCAGGCACAGGAGGCGCCGCATGCTGCTTGAACTCGCCCGCTGGCTGCAGCAGCTCGAAAGCATGTTCGGGCTGTTCGGCTATCTGACCTTCCGCGGCATCCTCGCGGCGCTGACCTCGCTGTTCCTGTCGCTGTGGCTGGGCCCGGCGGTGATCCGCAAGTTGGCGCAGTTCAAGGGTGGTCAGCCGATCCGTCAGGACGGCCCGCAGACCCATTTCTCCAAGGCCGGCACCCCGACCATGGGCGGCTCGCTGATCCTGCTCACCGTGCTGCTGTCGGTGCTGCTGTGGGGCGACCTGCGCAACCGCTACGTGTGGCTGGTGCTGGCGGTGATGCTGGCCTTCGGCGTGATCGGCTGGTACGACGACTGGATCAAGATCGTGCGCCGCGACCCGAACGGGCTGAAGTCGCGCTGGAAGTATCTGCTGCAGTCGATCTTCGGCCTGGCTGCGGGCCTGTTCCTGTACTACACCGCCGACGTACCGGCGGCGATCACCTTCTACATCCCGATGTTCAAGTCGATCGCGCTGCCGCTGGCCGGGATCAGCTTCGTGGCCATCGCCTACTTCTGGATCGTCGGCTTCTCCAACGCGGTCAACCTGACCGACGGCCTGGACGGCCTGGCGATCATGCCGACGGTGCTGGTGGCCTGCGCGCTGGGCGTGTTCGCCTATGCCTCGGGCAACGCGGTGTTCTCCGCTTACCTGAAGATCCCGACCATTCCCGGCGCCGGTGAACTGATCATCATCTGCGCGGCGATCGCCGGCGCGGGCCTGGGCTTCCTGTGGTTCAACACCTACCCGGCGATGGTGTTCATGGGCGACATCGGCGCGCTGGCGCTGGGCGCGGTGCTTGGCACCATCGCGGTGATCGTGCGCCAGGAACTGGTGCTGGTGATCATGGGCGGCGTGTTTGTCATCGAGACCCTGTCGGTGATGATCCAGGTCGCCTCGTTCAAGCTCACCGGCAAGCGCGTGTTCCGCATGGCGCCGATCCACCACCACTTCGAACTGAAGGGCTGGCCGGAGCCGCGGGTGATCGTGCGCTTCTGGATCATTTCGGTGGTGCTGGTGCTGGTCGGCCTAGCCACGTTGAAGGTGCGCTGATGAACGACCCCGCCCGCCAAGCGACCCGCCTGGAGGCCATCGGTGGCCGCTACGACCCGTGGCTGCTCGGCGCCGCGGTGGCGCTGGCGTCGCTGGGCGTGGTCATGGTCGGTTCCAGCTCGATCGAGCTGACCACCAGCCCGTTCTACTACCTGAGCCGCCACCTGCTGTTCCTGGCCGGCGGTGTCGGCCTGGCGATCTGGGCGATGCGCACCGAGCTGAAGAACATCGAGCAGTACAACCAGTTGCTGCTGCTGGCCTGCTTCGGCCTGCTGCTGGTGGTGTTCGTGCCGGGCCTGGGCAGCACCGTCAACGGCGCACGGCGCTGGATCAACCTGGGCATCTCGCGCTTCCAGACCGTGGAAGCAGTGAAGGTGCTGTACATCGTGTGGCTGTCCAGCTACTTGGTGCGCTTCCGCGACGAGGTCAACGCCACCTGGCCGGCGATGCTCAAGCCGCTGGGCGTGGCGGTGGCGCTGGTCGGCCTGCTGCTGCTGCAGCCGGACTTCGGTTCCTCCACGCTGTTGCTGGCGATCACCGCCGGCATGCTGGTGCTCGGCGGGGTGAACCTGCCGCGCATGTCGATGCCGATCGTGATCGGCCTGCCGGTATTCGCCTTCATCGCGATCCTCGAGCCGTATCGCCTACGCCGCATCACCTCCTTCCTCGATCCGTGGGCCGACCAGCTCGGCTCCGGCTACCAGCTGTCCAACGCGCTGATGGCGGTGGGCCGCGGCGAACTGTTCGGGGTCGGCCTGGGCGGCTCGGTGCAGAAGCTCAACTACCTGCCGGAAGCGCATACCGACTTCATCTTCTCGGTCATCGCCGAGGAACTGGGTTTCGTCGGCGTGTGCCTGATCATCTCCCTGTACGCGCTGCTGGTCGGCCGCGCGTTCTGGCTGGGCATGCGCTGCGTGGAAATGAAGCGCCACTTCTCCGGCTACATCGCCTTCGGCATCGGCCTGTGGATCAGCCTGCAGAGCTTCGTCTCGGTCGGCGTCAACCTGGGCATCCTGCCGACCAAGGGCCTGACCCTGCCGCTGATCTCCGCCGGCGGTTCCAGCGTGCTGATGACCTGCGTGGCGATGGGCCTGCTGCTGCGCGTGTCCTACGAACTCAACCGCGCCGAGCGCCAGGTGGCGCTGGTGCGCAGCGACGCGGCGATGCCGGTCAAGCAGACCGTGGACAACGCCGAGGACCTGCACGCCGCGCGCGAGGCCAGCGCCAGCGCGGTCGCCGCGGCGATCCAGGGCGGCGCCCCGGGGCGCGGCACCAGCCGCATGCAGCCGCGCGTCGAACCCACCTTCGGGAGGCTCGGATGAGCGCCTCGGCGTCCGTCTCTGCTTCTGCTTCCACGGCACCGGTGATGATCCTCGCCGGCGGTACCGGCGGGCACATCTTCCCCGCGCTGGCCGTGGCCAAGGTGCTGCGCGCGCGCGGCGTGCCGGTGGTGTGGCTGGGCGCGGCCGGGCGCATGGAAACGCGGCTGGTGCCGGAACACGGCATCGAGCTGGACACCATCGAGATCGGCGGACTGCGCGGCAAGGGTGCGCTGGCCCTGTTCGGCGCGCCGGTGCGGGTGATGCGCGCGGTGCGCGCCGCCGGCTTCGTACTGCGCCGGCGTGCGCCGCGCGCAGTGATCAGCTTCGGCGGCTTCGCGGCCGGCCCCGGCGGCCTGGCCGCGCGCCTGCTCAAGCTGCCGCTGCTGGTGCACGAACAGAATCGCGCGCCGGGCCTGACCAACAAGGTGCTGGCGCGGGTCGCACGGCGCGTGCTGACCGGCTTCCCCGGCAGCTTCGCCACGCGCGAGGAAGCGGTGGGCAACCCGGTGCGCGCCGAGATCGCCGCACTGGCGCCGCCGGCGCAGCGCATGGCCGCGCGCCACGGCGCGCCGCGGCTGCTGGTGCTGGGCGGCAGCCAGGGCGCCCGCGTGCTCAACCAGGCGCTGCCGCAGGCGCTGGCCGCGCTCGGCGCGGCCGTCGAGGTGCGCCACCAGTGCGGCGAAGCGCTGCGCGAGGAAGCCGCGCGCGCCTATGCCGATGCCGGCGTCGCCGCCAGCGTCGAAGCCTTCATCGGCGACATGGCCGCCGCCTACGCCTGGGCCGACCTGGTGGTATGCCGCGCCGGCGCCTCGACCCTGGCCGAACTGTGCGCGGTCGGCATCGGCAGCGTGCTGGTGCCGTTCGCCGCCGCCGTCGACGACCACCAGACCCGCAACGCCGAATACCTGGTCGAGCGCGGCGCCGCCGTGCTGCTGAAGCAGGACGACGCCCTGGCCGGCCACCTGCAGCGCGTGCTGCGCGACCTGCTGGCACAACCCGCACAACGCCTGGCCATGGCCGAGGCCGCACGCCAGCTGGCCAAGCCGGATGCGGCCGAGCGCATCGCGGACATCGTGCTCGAAGAAGCCGGGAGTCGGGATTCGGGATTGGGGATTGGCAAGAAGCAGGAGCACAAGCAGGACACCATGCAGACACCCGTACAACGTGCAGCGCTGCGGCAACCGGCCGCCAGCGACACGAATCCCCAATCCCGAATGCCCAATCCCGGCACCTCCACCGGAGGTGCCCAATGATCCGCCGTCTCCACGACACCGGCGATCTCGTCCGCGCGTTCCCGCGCGTGCACTTCGTCGGCATCGGCGGCACCGGCATGAGCGGCATCGCCGAGGTCATGCTGACCCTGGGCTATGAGGTCTCCGGTTCGGACAACGCCGACAACGCCGCCACCCGGCGCCTGGTCAAGCTCGGCGCGCGGGTGATGCGCGGGCATTCGGCGGCCAACGTGCTCGGCACCGACTGCGTGGTGGTGTCCAGCGCGATCCGCGAGGACAACCCGGAACTGATGGAGGCGCGCAGCCAGCGCATTCCGATCATGCCGCGCGCGGCGATGCTGGCCGAACTGATGCGCTTCCGCCGCGGCATCGCGGTGGCCGGCACCCACGGCAAGACCACCACCACCAGCCTGGCCGCGGCGGTGCTCAGCGAAGGCGGGCTGGACCCGACCTTCGTGATCGGCGGCCAGCTGCTCGCCGCCGGCGCCAACGCCAAGCTTGGCGGCGGCCAGTGGCTGGTGGCCGAGGCCGACGAGAGCGACGGCAGCTTCCTGCGCCTGAACCCGCTGATCTCGGTCATCACCAACATCGATGCCGATCACCTGGAGAACTACGGCAACGACTTCGCCCGGGTCCAGGCTGCGTTCGCCGAGTTCCTGCAGCGCCTGCCGTTCTACGGTCTGGCGGTGCTGTGCATCGACGATCCGGAGGTGGCCGCGCTGGCGGCGAAGACGCCGCGCCACGTGATGAGCTACGGGCTCAGCGAGAACGCCGACGTGCGCGCCGAGGATGTGGTCCAGGACGGCCCGCGCATGCGCTTCACCCTGCGCCTGCCGGAAGGCAGCAGCATCCCGGTGACCCTGGCACTGCCGGGCCGCCACAACGTGCTCAACGCGCTCGCCGCCGCCGCCATCGGCTGGCAGCTCGGCGTGGCCCCAGAGGCGATCGCCAGCGCGCTGCAGAGCTTCGCCGGCATCGGCCGCCGCTTCAACGACCTGGGCGAAGTGACCACCGCCGGCGGCGCGCGCGTGCGCGTGGTCGACGACTACGGCCACCATCCGCGCGAGCTGGCCGCGGTGTTCGCCGCCGCCCGCGGCGGCTGGCCGGACAAGCGCCTGGTGGTCGCGTTCCAACCGCATCGCTACAGCCGCACCCGCGACCAGTTCGACGCCTTCGCCGCGGTGCTGTCGGAAGTGGACGCCCTGGTGCTCAGCGAGGTCTACCCGGCCGGCGAGGCGCCGATCCCCGGGGCAGATGCACGCTCGCTGGCGCGCGCGATCCGCGCGCGCGGCCGCAGCGAACCGGTGGTGGTCGGCCAGGTCGGCGAACTCGACAGCGTGCTGCCGGACGTCCTGCAGGACGGCGACCTGTTGCTGATGATGGGCGCGGGCGACATCGGCTACGTGGCCCAGCACATCGCCCAGCACGGCTTCGCTGGCGGAGCCGACGCATGAGCGCGCAGACCGTGCCGCCGCCGCGCGTCACCGATCCGGCCGCGTTCGGCCGCGTCGCCGTGCTGCTGGGCGGCAGCTCCAGCGAGCGAGAGGTGTCGCTGAACTCCGGCGCCAACGTGCTCGAGGCGCTGCGCAGCCGCGGCGTCGACGCGCAGCCGGTGGACGGCATTCCCGCCTTGCTCGAGCGCATCCGCGCCGGTGCGGTCGACCGCGTGTTCAACATCCTGCACGGCGGCGACGGCGAGAACGGCGTGCTGCAGGGCCTGCTGCGCGCGCTGCAGGTGCCGTTCACCGGCCCCGACGTGCTCGGCAGCGCGCTGACCCTGGACAAGATCCGCACCAAGCAGGTGTGGATCGCCGCCGGCCTGCCGACCCCGGGCTTCGCCCGCATCGACGCCCAGGCCGACCTGGCTGCGGCCGCCGCCGCGCTGGGCTACCCGCTGTTCGTCAAGCCCGCCTGCGAAGGCTCCAGCGTCGGCGTGTTCCGCGTGCTGTCCGAGGCCGACCTGGCGCCGGTGCGTGCCTTCGCCGCCGACTACCGCGGCGAGCTGCTGATGGAGCAGATGGTGCAGGGCGAGGAATACACCGTCGGCATCCTCGGCGACGTCGCGCTGCCGTCGATCCGCATCGTCCCCGCGGGCGACTGGTACGACTACCACGCCAAGTACATCGCCGAGGACACCCAGTACCTGTGCCCGGGCATGGAGGGTGAGGACGAGACCCAGATCCGCCAGCTCGCCCTGCAGGCCTTCACCGCCGCCGGTTGCAGCGGCTGGGGCCGCGTCGACGTGATGCGCGACCGCGTGCGCGGCCTGCAGCTGATCGAGGTCAACACCGCCCCGGGCATGACCAGCCACTCGCTGGTGCCCAAGGCCGCGGCGCAGCTCGGCGTGGATTTCGCCGGCCTGTGCTGGCGCATCCTGGAGCAGACGCTGTGAAGCGGGGATTGGGGATTCGGGAGTCGGGATTCGCAGCGTCGGCGCTTCGCGCCGCCGGCGGGTTCCGCTGCGCGCGTTGCGCCAATCCCCAATCCCCAATCCCCAATCCCGCGCACCGGAAGGTGCGCCAATGAACGCCTCCCTGCGCATCCTCGCCTGGCTGCTGGCGCTGGCCCTGGTCGCGCTGCCGATCGTGGCCGTGCTCAACGGCTGGGTCGGGGCCGAGCGCTGGCCGCTGAGCCGGCTGCAGGTCAGTGGCGACTTCAAGCGCGTGTCCGCCGAGCAGTTGCGCCAGGTGGTGCTGCCGTACGCGCGCCGCGGCTTCTTCGCGGTGCGCCTGCAGGATGCGCAGGACGCGATCGAGCGCCTGCCGTGGGTGGAGAGCGCGCGGGTTCGCAAGCGCTGGCCGGACGTGCTGGAAGTGCGCGTCGTCGAGCACCGCCCGTTCGCGCGCTGGGGTGCGGACCGGATGCTGTCCGAGCAGGGCCGCATCTTCGCCCTGCCCAACGAACTGCGCGACGTGGCCCTGCCGCACCTGGCCGGCCCGGACGCCAAGGCCGCCGACGTGGTCGCGCTGTACAACAGCTCGCGCGCGCTGTTCGCGCCGGTCGGCTTGCCGGTGCAGGGCGTGGCCCTGGACGCGCGCGGCAGCTGGTCGCTGGCGCTGGGCAACGGCGTGCAGGTGGTGGTCGGCCGCGACGACGCGCGCGCGCGCCTGGAGCGCTTCGCCCGGGTGCTGCCGCAATTGCTGCAGCCGGGCCAGCCGCCGCTGGCGCGCGCCGATCTTCGCTACACCAACGGATTCACCGTGGCATGGGTACCCGAGAGCAAAGAGCCGAGCAAGGAGCCGGGCAAGGAGAAGAAGCCCGCGGCGCCGGCCCAGCCCGCGCGGCACGCGGCACTGGCCGACCCTCCATCCCATCGCGAGAGCCCGCTCTTCTCCCTTCCCCATTCCCGATTCACTATTCCCGGCTCCAAGACATGAACCGCAAAGGCGACAAATCCCTCATCGTTGGACTGGACATCGGCACCTCCAAGGTCGTCGCGCTGGTCGGCGAATACTCGCCCGGCAACCCGATCGAGGTGATCGGCATCGGTTCGCACGAATCGCGCGGGCTCAAGCGCGGCGTGGTGGTGGACATCGAATCCACCGTGCAGTCGATCCAGCGCGCGATCGAGGAAGCCGAGCTGATGGCCGGCTGCGAGATCCGCTCGGTGTACGCGTCGATCTCCGGCAACCATGTGCAGTGCAAGAACTCGCCGGGCATCGTGCCGATCCGCGACGGCGAGGTGACCTGGAACGACCTGGACCGCGTGCTGGAAGCGGCCAAGGCGGTGGCGATCCCGGCCGACCAGCGCATCCTCCACGCGATCCCGCGCGAGTACGTGCTGGACGATTCGCAGGAAGGCATCCGCAACCCGGTCGGCATGACCGGCGTGCGCCTGGAGGTGCATGCGCACCTGGTGGTGTGCGCGCAGTCGGCCGCGGCCAACATCAGCAAGTGCGTGCAGCGCTGCGGCCTGCAGGTGGACGACCTGATCCTGTCCTCGCTGGCGTCCTCGGTGGCGGTGCTGACCGCCGACGAGCGCGAACTGGGCGTGGTGCTGGTGGACATGGGCGCCGGCACCACCGACCTGGCGGTGTTCGTACAGGGCGCGATCTGCCACACCGCCTCGCTGCCGATCGCCGGCGACCACGTCACCAACGACATCGCGCACATGCTGCGCACGCCGACCCCGGAAGCCGAGCAGATCAAGGTGCGCTACGCCTGCGCGCTGGCGCAGCTGGCCACCGCCGAGGAAAGCATCCAGGTGCCCAGCGTCGGCGACCGTCCGCCGCGGCGCATGCCGCGCCATTCGCTGGCGCAGGCGGTGCAGGGCCGCTACGAGGAGATCTTCGAGATGGTGCAGGCGGAACTGCGCCGCTCCGGCTTCGAGGAACTGGTGCGCGCCGGCATGGTGCTGACCGGCGGCGCCTCGAAGATGGAAGGCGTGGTCGAACTGGCCGAGGAAATGGTGCAGATGCCGGTGCGCGTGGGCATTCCCCAGCACGTCACCGGCCTGGGCGAAGTCGTCGGCAACCCGGTCCACGCCACCGGCGTGGGCCTGCTGCTGATGGGCAGCCAGATCGAACACCCGCGCCGCCCGTCGCTGCCGACCGGCCGCGCCGGCAGCTTGTTCAAGAAATTGAAGAACTGGTATCGCGGCGAGTTCTGATGGGGCTGGGATTCGGGATTCGGGATTTGGGATTGGTGGGAGCAACAGCGGTAGGTAGAGAGAGAGTGGAGAGCGGTAGGTAGGCAGGCGATCGTTTTTTGCAGTAATTCCGCCGCGGAGCAGGGCACGGAACTGGAGAGTCGCTTTTGCGAATCCCCACTCCCGACTCCCGAATCCCGGCATCCAAACAACAACACTCGCCGGACGGAGAGGCGGGAAAAAGGATCGGAGTTCTCCGAATCCCCAATCCCCACTCCCGAATCCCGGCTCAAAGAGGAAACGGACATGGCGCATTTCGAACTGATTGAAAAGATGGCACCCAATGCAGTGATCAAGGTGGTCGGCGTGGGCGGCGGCGGCGGCAACGCGGTCGCGCACATGGTCAGCAGCAGCGTGGACGGCGTGGAGTTCATCACCGCCAACACCGACTCGCAGGCGATCAAGAACTGCGGCGCCAAGCTGCAGCTGCAGCTCGGCACCAACGTCACCAAGGGCCTGGGCGCGGGCGCGAACCCGGAAGTCGGCCGCCAGGCCGCGCTGGAAGACCGCGAGCGCATCATGGACGCGCTGCAGGGCGCGGACATGGTGTTCATCACCGCCGGCATGGGCGGCGGCACCGGCACCGGCGCCGCGCCGGTGGTGGCGCAGCTGGCCAAGGAAATGGGCATCCTGACCGTGGCCGTGGTCACCAAGCCGTTCCCGTTCGAAGGCCGCCGCCGCATGCAGGTGGCGCTGAAGGGCATCGAGGAACTGAGCCAGCACTGCGACTCGCTGATCACCATCCCGAATGAAAAGCTGATCACCGTGCTCGGCCGCAACGCCACCATGATCCAGGCATTCCGCGCCGCCAACGACGTGCTGCAGGGCGCGGTGCAGGGCATCGCCGACCTGATCGTGCGTCCGGGCCTGATCAACGTCGACTTCGCCGACGTGCGCACCGTGATGTCGGAAATGGGCCTGGCGATGATGGGCACCGGCTCGGCCCGCGGCGACGACCGCGCGCAGGCCGCCGCCGAAGCGGCGATCCAGAACCCGCTGCTGGACGACGTCAACCTGGCCGGCGCCAACGGCATCCTGGTCAACATCACCGCCGGCCCGGACTTCACCATGGCCGAGTTCGACGAGATCGGCCGCACCATCGAAGGCTTCTCCTCCGAGGACGCCACCGTGGTGGTCGGCACCGTGCTGGATCCGGACATGCAGGACGAAGTGCGCGTGACCGTGGTCGCCACCGGCCTGAACCGTGCGGTGTCGCGCCAGTCGCAGCGCCCGGAACAGCGCGCGCCGATCAAGCTGGTGCGCAACGCCACCACCGGCCAGCCGGAGTTCGGCGACTTCGAGCATGGCGGCGACGCCGTGTCCAAGGCGGTCGGCGGTGCGATGGGCCTCGGCCTGCGTCGTCCGAGCGGCGAGTCGATGAGCGCCGCGGCGTCCGCCCCGGCACCGGCCGCGGCCGACCTGCCGAGCGACTACCTGGACATCCCGGCGTTCCTGCGCCGTCAGGCCGACTGATGCCGTCCCTGGCGCAGCCGTCCGGCTTGCGGATGGGCCTGCCCGGCCATCCGTGGCCGGGCGCGGGGCCGCTCGCGACGCAGTGCGTCGCAAGCAAGCGGCCCGCCCTGCGCCGTCAGGCCGACTGAGGTCGATGCGTCATCGGCCGGCGTTCGCGCCGGCCCGCAACACCGCCGTCCAGGAGCGCCTCCCTGGCCGGCGCGCCGTGTCCCTTGCTGCCGGGTCCCCGCGACCCGGCAGGTTTTTGCGACCGCGACGCCGGCACGGGCCAGCGTTGCACCGATGGGATGCTGTGACCGCTTTGTTAAAATTTAGCTAAACGCGTGATATTCTCGTTGTCTGTTCAGTTCCCGTGCGAACAGACGTTCCCAGACTGTCTGCCATGACCCAGCAACGCACCCTCAAGAACACGATCCGCGCCACCGGCGTGGGCCTGCACAGCGGCGACAAGGTCTACATGACCCTGCGCCCCGCACCGGCCGACCACGGCATCGTGTTCCGACGCGTGGACCTGGATCCGGCGGTGGACGTGCCGGCCGATGCCGAGCTGGTCACCGAGACCACGCTGTGCACCGGCCTGAGCCGCGGCCAGGCCAAGATCCAGACGGTGGAGCACCTGATGTCGGCGATGGCCGGCCTCGGCGTGGACAACGCCATCGTCGAACTGTCCTCGGCCGAACTGCCGATCATGGACGGCTCGGCCGGTCCGTTCGTGTTCCTGCTGCAGTCGGCGGGCATCGTCGAGCAGGACAAGGCCAAGCGCTTCATCCGCATCAAGCGCGAAGTGGAAGTGCGCGACGGCGACAAGATCGCCCGTTTCGTGCCCTACGACGGCGGCTACAAGCTCGGTTTCACCATCCAGTTCGACCACCCGATGATCCCGGCCAAGCAGTCGCGCCAGGAGATCGAGTTCTCGACGATGGCCTACATCAAGGAAATCTCCCGCGCGCGCACCTTCGGCTTCATGCGCGACCTGGAGTACATGCGCGAGCGCAATCTCGGCCTCGGCGGTTCGATGGACAACGCCATCGTGCTCGACGAGTTCCGCGTGCTCAACGACGACGGCCTGCGCTACGCCGACGAGTTCGTGCGCCACAAGATCCTCGATGCGATCGGCGATCTGTACCTCGCCGGCGGTGCCATCCTCGGCGCCTACGAGGGCTACAAGTCCGGCCATGCGCTGAACAACAAGCTGGTCCGCGCGCTGCTCGCCGAACAGGCAGCGTGGGAGTGGGTCAGCTTCGAATCCGCCGCCCAGCAGGCGCCGGTGGCTTACGGGGCGGCGGCTTACGCCTGAACCGTTCAACCCGGTGACGGCCGGGTGGGTATCACGGAATCGGCAATCGGCCGTTCCTTCTTCTCCCCTTAACGCCGATTTAACGAATCGGTAACGACCTCGCGCCCGACGCCCGCTAGGATGCGTCGGTCGCGGCGTGCGTGTCTACGTACGTCGACGGCCACGGTCGGAGCCCGTGGTCGCATCAGGCGTCGCGGAGACGACGTCCTGCAGGGAAGCCAGGGCCTCGCGCAGTCCCTTGTGCGTGGCCGCAGAAACCGGAGCTGGCGTGCTTCTTGCCTGATGCATTGGGGAATGCGCGGGCGCAGTCGCAGTCTTGACGGTCACTTTGGTGGCTTTCAGCCCGAGGGAACGGGCCGCAGCAAGGATGTCGGCCTCGGCCAGCCTGACCCGGGCGTGCCAGACCGGAGACTCAACGAGAAAAACGAGCTGTTCGCCGTTCACATTGGCCAACCGGCAACGGGGCGCCAGGTTCGGCGGCAAATGGGGGCGTAACTGCCGGTCCAGCGCGTCGAGCCACAGGGCGCGGCGCAACGGGTCGCCCGCCTTGTCAGCCAGTGCGGCGTCCAGCGCCGGCTGCGGCGTGGCGGTATGGCCTTCGCCGGACTTTCGCTTAGACATGAAAACTCATATGACGTTCAAGAAGATCGTAATCCGTTCCAGTGAAAAGGGGGTCAAGACGTTGCCGTGGCGATTGCGCGAATTCGCCGATCGTCGCCCCCTCGCCGCGCTCGGTGCGGTGCTCGGCCTCGGCATGGTACTCGGCATCGGCGTCAGCGCCGCAGCCGGATGGGGTGGTTCGGCGCAACTGCGCGCCAAGCTCGAGCGGCAGGACCAGGAGCTGGCGCAGGTGCGCCGCGACGCGCAGACCCAGGTCAACGCCCTGGCGGCGCGGCTGGGCGAACTGCAGGCGCAGGCGACCCGGCTCAACGCGCTCGGCGATCGCCTGACCCGCATGGGCAAGCTGCAGGACGGCGAGTTCGATTTCGACCAGCCGGTCGGCGTCGGTGGCGGCGACGACGAACCCAGCCACGACATGCCCGCGCAGCAGCTCGGCAAGGAACTGGACGGGCTGCAGCAGCAGTTCGCCACCTCCGGCCAGCAGCTGTCGGTGCTGGAATCGCTGCTGTTCGACCACCAGCTGGACCAGAACGCGGTGCCCTCGCGGATGCCGATCCGCAACAGCTACATCACCTCGGCCTTTGGCGGCCGCGCCGATCCGTTCGGCCGCGGCACCGGCAACCACAAGGGCATCGACTTCCACGCCAACGTCGGCGACCCGGTGCTGGCGGTGGCCGACGGCGTGGTCAGCTACTCCGGCGTGCGCGGCGGCTACGGCAATGTGGTCGAAGTCGACCACGGCAACGGCTATGTCACCCGCTACGCGCACAATTCGCGGCTGTCGGTGAAGGTCGGCGACCTGGTGCGGGTCGGCCAGGAAGTGGCCAAGGCCGGTTCCACCGGCCGTTCCACCGGCGCCCACGTGCATTTCGAGGTCTGGAAGGATGGGGTGGTGGTGAACCCGGCCAAGTTCCTCGGCGATGGCGCCATTCCGGTGGGCCGCCGCGGCCGTGGCTGAGCCGCGCGGGGGCTGGCGTGCCGGCGCTTGAATCGCCGGGCGCCGCCCCAAGCTACAATGTGCTTTGCCATCGACAGGGCGCCTCGCGCCCTGTTTCGTTTGCGGCCCGTCGATTCCTTGGGGATCGGGCCGTCGAGGCGTTCCTTTCCAACCGGTTCCTTCAATGATCAACAGTCTGCTTACTCGCGTTTTCGGTAGCCGCAACGAGCGCCAACTGCGCCAGCTCCACCGTATCGTCGCCAAGATCAATGCGCTGGAGCCGGAGATGGAGCAGCTCTCCGACGAGCAGCTGCAGGCCAAGACCCCGGAACTGCGTGGGCGCATCGCCGGCGGCGAGACCCTGGACAAGGTGCTGCCGGAAGCGTTCGCGGTGTGCCGCGAGGCCAGCCGACGCGTGCTGGGCATGCGCCACTACGACGTGCAGTTGATCGGCGGCATGGTCCTGCACCTGGGCAAGATCGCGGAAATGCGCACCGGCGAGGGCAAGACCCTGGTCGCGACGCTGCCGGTGTACCTCAACGCGCTGGAAGACAAGGGCGTGCACGTGGTCACCGTCAACGACTACCTGGCGCGCCGCGACGCCGCGCAGATGGGCAAGCTGTACAACTGGCTGGGCCTGAGCGTGGGCGTGGTGTACCCGGGCATGCCGCACAGCGACAAGCACGCCGCCTACGCCGCCGACATCACCTACGGCACCAACAACGAATTCGGCTTCGACTACCTGCGCGACAACATGGCGCTGTCCAAGGCCGACCGCTTCCAGCGCGGCCTCAACTACGCCATCGTCGACGAAGTCGACTCGATCCTGATCGACGAAGCGCGCACCCCGCTGATCATCTCCGGCCCGGCCGACGAATCGCCGGAGCTGTACATCCGCGTCAACCGCATCGTGCCGCAGCTGGTCAAGCAGGAGTCCGAAGAGGGCGAGGGCGACTTCTGGGTCGACGAGAAGGGCAAGCAGGTGCACCTGTCCGAAGCGGGCATGGAGCACGCCGAAGAACTGCTGCGCGCCGCCGGCATCCTCACCGACGAGGAAGACCGCCTGTACGGCGCGCAGAACCTGAGCGTGGTCCACCACCTCAACGCGGCGCTGCGTGCGCATGCGATCTACCAGCGCGACGTCGACTACATCGTGCGCGACGGCGAGGTGGTGATCGTCGACGAGTTCACCGGCCGCACCCTGCCGGGCCGCCGCTGGTCCGACGGCCTGCACCAGGCGGTGGAAGCGAAGGAAGGCGTGCCGGTGCAGCGCGAGAACCAGACGCTGGCCAGCATCACCTTCCAGAACCTGTTCCGCATGTACAAGAAGCTGTCCGGCATGACCGGTACGGCCGATACCGAAGCCTACGAGTTCCAGAGCATCTACGGCCTGGAAGTGGTGGTGATCCCGACCAACCGCCCGACCATCCGCAAGGACTGGCCGGACCAGGTGTTCCTCAACCGCCAGGGCAAGTTCAACGCGGTGCTGGCCGACATCGAGGACTGCGCCAAGCGCGGCCAGCCGGTGCTGGTCGGTACCACCTCGATCGAGACCTCGGAGATGCTGTCCGAGCACCTGCGCAAGGCGGGCGTGAAGCACGAGGTGCTCAACGCCAAGCAGCACGAGCGCGAAGCGCAGATCGTCGCCAACGCCGGCCAGCCGGGCGCGGTGACCATCGCCACCAACATGGCCGGCCGCGGCACCGACATCGTGCTCGGCGGCTCGCTGGAAGCCGAACTGCATGCGCTGGGCGAGGAGCCGGACGAGGAGACGCGCGCGCGCCTGAAGGCGGCCTGGCAGGAGCGCCACGACGCGGTCAAGGCCGCCGGCGGCCTGCACATCATCGGCACCGAGCGCCACGAGTCGCGGCGTATCGACAACCAGCTGCGCGGCCGTTCCGGCCGCCAGGGCGACCCGGGTTCCTCGCGGTTCTACCTGTCGCTGGAAGACAACCTGATGCGCATCTTCGCCTCCGATTGGGTGCAGAAGGCGATGCGCATGATGGGCATGAAGGAAGACGACGTCATCGAGGACAAGCTGGTCAGCCGGCAGATCGAGAAGGCGCAGCGCAAGGTCGAGGCGCACAACTTCGACATCCGCAAGAACCTGCTCGACTTCGACGACGTCAACAACGACCAGCGCAAGGTGATCTACGCCCAGCGCGACGAACTGCTGGACGCCGAGTCGGTCAAGGAGAACGTCGACGGCATCCGCGACGACGTGATCTACGACATCGTCTCGCGCTTCGTGCCGCCGAACTCGGTGGACGACCAGTGGGACCTGCCGGGCCTGGAAGCCACGTTGGCCAGCGAACTCGGCCTGTCGCTGTCGATCACCGACCTGGTCAAGCGCCACGAGGAACTGGACGCGGACGGCATCGTCGAGAAGGTACGCGAGGAAGTGGACCGCCATTTCCGCGAGAAGGAATCTGCGATCGGCGGCGAGACCATGCGCGCGCTGGAGAAGCACGTGATGCTCACCGTGCTCGACCAGAGCTGGAAGGAGCATCTGGCGCGCATGGACTACCTGCGCCAGGGCATCCACCTGCGCGGCTACGCGCAGAAGCAGCCCAAGCAGGAATACAAGAAGGAAGCCTTCGAACTGTTCTCGGAGATGCTGGAGCACGCCAAGCGCGAAGTGGTCACCCTGCTGGCGCGGGTGCGCATCCGCAGCGAGGAGGAAGTGGCCGCGCTGGAGGCGCAGGAGCGCCAGCAGGTGGAGGCGCAGTTGCGCCAGGCCCAGTTCCAGCACCAGGACGCCGGCGGTTACGGCGCCGACGAGGAAGCCGAGCAGGTGCAGCGCGGCGAGGCGGGCGCGCCGACCGTGGCGCAGGTGACCCGCGAAGCGCCGAAGGTCGGCCGTAACGATCCGTGCCCCTGCGGCAGCGGCAAGAAGTACAAGCACTGCCACGGCCAGCTGAGCTGAGCCTGGCGTTGCGCGGACCGCTGCGCAATCGCGCGGCGGCCCCGCATTCGGCGTCGCACGCTGTGGGTGCCGGCGCGCCGGCCATCACATCCCCATGCCGGCTGGTGCACTCCCTTCGGGGAAGGAGGAAGCGACGGATGCAGGTGCTGGATCGATCACGTGTTTGCGAATAGCCCCGCCTTGCGCGGGGCATTCTGTTTTTGGGAAGGGCTTGGGGCGATGCGCTTGCCGACGTGACGTATCGTGCGTGCGGCGCGTAGGCTGGCCGATGTCGCCATTGCCTCTGTAGGCCTGCCGTGGAGCCTTCGCCCAGCCTGGAACTCAAGGTCTTCGTGCCGGCGCAGGATCTCGCGCTGTCGGCGCAGTTCTATGCGGACATGGGCTTCGCGCCCGAGCCGCTCGGCGACGGCCTGATCTGCTTCCGCCATGGCGACCGCTGCGCGTTCCTTCTGCAGGATTTCTACCACGCGGGCCTGGCGCACAACCTCGTGCTGCATCTGTGGGTGGACGACGCCGATGCCTGGTGGCGGCGGCTGCAAGCGGCCGACCTGGTCGGCCGTTACGGCGCGCGCCTGGGCGAGCCCGAGGACCGTCCCTGGGGCATGCGCGACTTCACCCTGCACGATCCCGGCGGCGTGCTGTGGCGGATCGGCCACGGCCTGGGCGCCTGAGGGTGCGGCGGTGGTGGAAGTGTGGCAATCACCGCGCGCGCCGCCGCAGCTCTCTGCGCGCCGGGCAGCGTTGCAGGTGGAGCAGCGACCGCTCAAGGCCATCTTCGATGACGCTCTGGCGTTGGTGCGGTAGGCATCTGCCATCAGTGGCGCGCCGCCAAAGAGGCCATCGCCTGGGACTGCCTGGCTGCGTGGGCGTCGCCGCTCTCCACAGCCGATCGGCGCCAATGTGACCCTGGTTGATTGCGCTGGCGCTGCCGGAAACGGCAAGCTTGCGCCATGTCCGAACCGCTCAGATCCATTCATGTCGTCGCCGGCGTCATCACCGATGCGCGCGGCCGTATCCTGCTGACCCGCCGCACCGAGGGTCGCGACCTCGCCGGCCTGTGGGAATTCCCTGGCGGCAAGCGCGAGCCCGGCGAGACCTCGGAGCAGGCGCTGGTGCGCGAGTTGCAGGAGGAACTGGGCATCGAGGCCGTCGTCGGCGAGTGGCTGATGGAAGTGCCGCAGCGCTACCCGGACAAGCGGCTGCGCCTGGAAGTGCGCCAGGTGGCGGCGTGGAAGGGCACGCCGCGTGGCCGCGAGGGCCAGGCGCTGACCTGGGTGAGCGCCGACAAGCTGGGCCGCTACGCGATGCCGCCGGCGGACCAGCCGGTGGTGGCGATGCTGCGCCAGCCCGCCTGCTACCTGGTGACGCCGGAACCGGCCGAGCCGGGCCCCTGGTTGGCGGCGCTGGAGCGCGCGCTGGACGCCGGCGTGCGCCGCGTGCAGCTGCGTGCGCGCAGCCTGCCGGCCGAGCAATGGCCGCCGCTGGCGCGGGCGGCCGCCGCGCTGTGCGCGACGCGTGGCGCGCAGGTGCTGCTCAACCGCGACGTGGCGCTGGCGCAGGAACTGGGCGTGGGCGTGCACCTGGGCGCCGAGCAGCTGCCGCAGTGGCAGGCGCGCCCGTTGCCTGACGGGCAGGCCGTGGCGGCGTCCTGTCATACCGTTGAGGAATTGCAGACAGCGCAGCGCATCGGCTGCGATTTCGCGGTGGTCGGGCCGCTGGCCCCCACCGCCAGCCATCCTGGCGCCGCGCCGCTGGGCTGGGAGGCGTTCGAGCGTCTGCGCGAGCAGGTCGCCCTGCCGATCTACCCGATCGGCGGCCTGGCGTCGACGCAAGTCGCCGAGGCGCGCCGTCATGGCGGCCAGGGCATCGCCGCGATCCGCGGGCTGTGGCCGCTGGCGGCCGATGTGGCGTGAGCGCCGCCAGGGCGCATGCCCGATCGTAGGAGCGGCTTCAGCCGCGACCCGGCATCCTCGAGAAGGCCCGATCGCGGCTGAAGCCGCTCCTACAGATGATGCGGTGTGCGCATAGGAGCCGCTGTTGCGATTTCCCCAATCCGCATCCTCGAATCCTGGCTCCACTGCGTCGCGGCTGAAGCCGCTCCTACAGATGATGCGGTGCGCGCACAGGGAGCCGCTGTTGCGATTCCCCAATCTCGAATCCCGAATCCCGGCCCTTCAGAAACTGATCCAGAAGCAGTCGTACTGCCGGCGCAGGTCCAGCACGGTGGAGGCGGGGGTGATGCTGCTGGCGAGGGTCTGCTGCAGACGCAGGCCGGTCGGGTGCGGACGCGATGGCGCCTCGCCACCGTCGGCCTCCGCCACGGCCGACGTAGCCGTTGTCGCGGACGCGGCTGTCGACGCCGTGCCGGCTGCGGGAGCGTTGGTTCCGCTGGTGTCCGGCAACACCGGTACGATTGCGACAAGGGGGCGGCGCACGATCGCCTCCAGCCGGTCGAAGATGCGTTGCGCGCCGTCGTCGGAAACGCCGTTCCACCAGTACAGTGCCGATAGTCGATTGACGTCGCGAGTCTCGACCGCGCTGCGGATCTGCTGCGCCAGCACGCTGAGCCGGCGCACGCACTGCGGCGGTGCCAGGCCGCGGGCGTTGCCGCCGACGTTGCCAGGTGCGGCCGGTGGCGGCAGGCGATCGATCGCGCCGACGTCCTCGCAGCGGCGATCGCTGAACACGGTGGTGCCGTCGGGCCCGGTGCAACGGTTCACCCGTTGCGCGGTGGCGGGCGTGGCGAGGCCCCACAGGCACAAGAGCAGCAGCATCGGCGGGAGCAGGCGCATCGCCGCAGGGTAGCCGCAGCCGGCGTGACCGCGGAGCGAATGCCCTCACGAGCGCTGGGATTGGGGATTCGGGATTGGCAACAGCGGCGCGCGGCCTGGCTTTGGCGAATCCCCAATCCCGAATCCCCAATCCCGAGCGGCCGCACAGCGGCCGCGACACTCAGCCGACGGCTGAGGGCAGACGTGCCAGGACGCTGGTGGTGGGCTTGGCCAGGTTGAGCGTGTAGAAATGCAGCCCGGGCGCGCCGCCGTCGACCAGGCGTTGGCACAAGGTGGCGACCACGTCGGCGCCGAACTCGCGGATGGCCTCGGCATCGTCGCCGTAGGCCTGCATGCGCTTGCCGATCCAGCGCGGGATTTCCGCGCCGCACTGCTCGGAGAAACGCCGCAGCTGGCTGAAGTTGGAGATCGGCATGATGCCGGGCACGATCGGGATCTGCACGCCGAGCTTGCGCACCGCGTCGACGAAGTGGAAGTAGGCGTCGGCGTTGTAGAAGTACTGGGTGATGGCGGCATCGGCGCCGGCATCGACCTTGGCCTTGAAGTGGCGCAGGTCGCTGAGCGCATCGTTGGCCTGCGGATGCGTTTCCGGATACGCGCCCACTTCCAGGTGGAAGGCGTCGCCGTGCTCGGCGCGGATGAAGGCGATCAGGTCGGCGGCATAGCGCAGGTCGCCCGGGTGGCCCATGCCCGACGGCAGGTCGCCACGCAGCGCGACCAGGCGGCGGCAGCCGATGGCGCGGTACAGCTTGAGCAGCTCGCGGATTTCTTCGCGGCTGCCGCCCACGCAGGACAGATGCGGCGCGGCCTCGAAACGGTGGTGCTGCTTGAGGTGGCGCACGGTCTCGGAGGTGTAGCTCAGGGTCGAGCCGCCGGCGCCGAAGGTGCAGGACACGTACTCCGGCGCGTAGGCCTTCAGCCGCGCGGCGGTGCGGTCGAGCTGCGCGCGCTGCTCGTCGGTCTTGGGCGGATAGAACTCGAAGCTGATGGCGGTCATGGGCGCAACGCAGCGGGTGGTGCGCCGAGTATATCTCTTCATCCGGATGGATATGCAAGAAGTCGCGGCTGCGCGGTCGCCGCGTCGCCCGGGATTGACGACGCGATCCCCGCGCGGCGCGCCGATGGGCGCGCCGCGTCCGCTCCCAGGCTCAGCGCTTCCACATCCGCGCCTGCCGTGGCGGCAGGCTGAAGGTGTAGCTGCCGCTGGAAATACGCACCACGCTGCCGGAGCCCAGCGCATCGGTGTAGTCGACGTTCCAGCGCAGCACGCTGCCGGTCATCGGTACCGCGGCGGTGACGGTATTGCCGCACTTGTTGATGCCGACGATACCCAGGTCGCCGCGGCGGAACAGCAGGTAGCAGGCGCCGTGCGCCAGCACCTGCATGTCGCGGCCCTGCGCGGCGTTGTGGAAGCCGACCATGCGCTTGAGGTCGTCGCGCTGGTAGGCGTTGACCCAGCGGTTGTCGCCGCTCTCGTTGTTGTCCGAGTACACCATCGGCACGCCGCCGTCGCGGCCGAGCAGGTAGGCGTAGGCCAGGGTCTCGTCGACCGGGTCCATGATCGCGTAGCGGAAGCCGGCGTTGTTGGGGATGTCGTGGGTGATGGCGAAGGTCACCGCGCGCGCACCGGGCAGCGCCTGACCGTAGGCGCCCGGATCCACCAGCAGGTCCATGCTGCCGCCGTAGGCGAAGGCGTTGCGTACCGAGTTGAACAGCGGGAAGTCGTAGGCGGCATGCGGGGTGGCCTGCAGGTACGGCGCCAGGAACTGGTCGTAGTCGGAATTGCCGCTGCCGCCGCCGGTGATCACCTCGCCGAACACCAGCACGCCGGAGCGGACCTGCGCATCGAGCACCTTGTTCAGATGGTCGAAGGTCATGTGCTTGGCCGCATCGATGCGGAAACCGGTGACGCCCAGCGCCTTCAGCGCCAGCAGATAGTTGCGCTGCTGCTGCACCACCCAGTCGTTGCCGACCAGATCCGGCAGGCCGGGATCGCTGCCGCCGCCGCAGATGCGGTAGGTGCGCACCTGGTAGGGATCGTTGTAGTTGGTGATGCACTGCGCCGGGCCGAAATCGTTGGCGCTGAGGAAATTCTGCGAGAGATCACCGAACAGTCGCAGCGACGCATAGCGCTGCGGATTGGCGGCGTACTGGCCGAGCACCGCGCTGCCCGGGTAGTTCAGGTCCGAGCGCGTGGCCGCTTCGTTGGCCATGTGGTTGAGCACCACGTCGGCATAGGTTTCCACGCCCACCGCCTTCAGCGCCTGCACCATGCTGGCGAAGGCGTCGGTGTCGCCGAGCGGGTTGTCGATCAGACGCATGTCCTGCGGCTGGTAGCGCGCCCACCAGGCGTCGCCCTGCGAGCGGTAGGCCGGCGCCACCAGCACCTTGCGGTAGCCGGCGGCGGCGATCTGCGCGGCACGCGCTTCCACGGTGGCGTAGGGCCAGTTGAAGGCATGCAGGATGACGTCGGCCTGGGCGCTGGCGGTGGCCAGGAGCAGCAGCAGGCCGACCAGCAGGCTGCGCCAGCGGTGCAGGTGCAGCAGACGATTTGCAGCGGATGGGACGCGCATCGTTCGATCTCCTCGTTGCATGGGCGCAGGCAGGGACGCCTGCAGGACAGGGGCATGACGTCGCCGCGGGGCTGGCGTGCGGCGGGAGGATGCTAAGCGCGCATCGCGGCGCAACATGCGCGCGCTACATACGTATTCATGGCGACAGCGCACGAAAGCGGGATCGGCATCCGCTTCCGCTCGGGAGCGCCGTGCGCGCTGCATTCATGGCACATGTCGCATCGCGGCCCATGCGCTTTGCTACAGTCGCCGCCCTCACCTGTCGACGCGGAGCCGCACCATGACCAGCGCAGCCTTCTATCCGATCGGAACCCCCGGCGTGCCCTGGGGCGCCGCCGAGAAGGCGGCCTGGCTGGCGGGTCAGCCGCGCCGGCGCAGCTACCAGGACGAGGTGGTCGCTGTCATCGAAGGCCTGCGCGGGCAATGGGACGTGGTCGCGTACGGGGAACTGGTGTACGCGCAGGAGCGGTATCCGCTGCTGGCCTTGCGCAGCCGCAACTGGGACGATGCCTTGCCGTGCATGCTGGTCACCGGCGGCGTGCATGGTTACGAGACCAGCGGCGTGCACGGCGCGCTGCAGTTCGCGCAGCAGCATGCCGAGGACTACGCCGGCCGCGCCAACGTGCTGGTGGCGCCGTGCGTGAGCCCCTGGGCATACGAGCGCATCCACCGTTGGAACGCCGATGCGCTGGATCCCAACCGTTCGTTCCGCGCCGACAGCCCGGCGCAGGAATCGGCCGCGCTGCTGCGCCTGGTCGCGCCGCTGCGCGATCAGGTGCGCATGCACATCGACCTGCACGAGACCACCGACAGCGACGAGTCCGAGTTCCGGCCGGCGCTGGCCGCGCGCGATGGCATCGCCTACGCGCCGGGCGGCATTCCCGACGGTTTCTACCTGGTCGGCGACAGCGAGAACCCGCAGCCCGCGTTCCAGCAGGCGGTGCTTGCCGCGGTCGCGCAGGTCACCCATATCGCGCCGGCCGATGCCGCCGGCGAACTCATCGGCACGCCGCTGGCGGCGCCGGGGGTCATCAACTACCCGGTGAAGCGGCTGGGGCTGTGTGCGGGCATCACCGACGCGCGCTACACCACGACTACCGAGGTGTATCCGGACAGCGCCAGCGCCACGCCGGAGCAGTGCAACGCCGCGCAGGTGGCGGCGGTACGCGCGGCGATCGACTACGCCTTGGCGCATCCGTCGTCGCAAGGGGCTGCATGATCGTGTAGGAGCGGCTTCAGCCGCGATGCCTTACCGGTAACGCCCATCGCGGCTGAAGCCGCTCCTACGTAGGACTTCCGCACGCCCGGATTCCGCCGGCGGCGGTGGGCACCGACCCTGCCGCGCGCTACGCTTGTCCGCCCTCGTTCGCCATCACGCCATGTCCATCGTCCTCACGCCGTTCGCCCGCACGCGTCTGTTCCCGCGCGACGGTCGCCGCAATGCGATCCAGGACTGCACGCCCGAACAGTTCGAGCAGCACCTCAACGCGCACACGCCGCTGCAGGTGCTGGACGGCTACGCGCCGTTCTGCAAGTTGCACGTGCACCGCAACTGGACCTCGACGCGCTGCCTGACCGTGCCGATCACCGACGCCAACCGGCGCCTGCTGCGCTCGGGCTACGAGGCGCGCAGCCGTGAAGAACTGCCGGTCCTGGTGCGCTGGTTCGAAGGGGTCGAGCCGCCGGTGGCCGAGTACCTGCTGCCGATCCTCTACAGCCGCGAACAGCTCGCGCACGAGGGCGCGCCGATCGAGGCGGACTGGGGCGTGGTTGGTTGCCTGTATACCGCCGAGCCGCAGGAAATTCCGATGGCGCCGATCACCATGCTGCGCAATGCGCTGGGCGTCGAGGAGGGCGGCTCGGGCGTGCCGCTGGATCGCGATGCCTATCGGCGCAGCGTGGCGTTCTGGGAGCACAACGCCAACTGGCGACCGTAAGCGCGGCCAGACGCGGTCCGCGCGCAGCGACCTCGCCGGGCATGCATCGCGGTGGCGTGCGGCGGCGGTGCGTGCGCCGCACGTTGCCGCGCGCAGGCGTGAAAGCCCCAGACGCGGTCACGCATTCGCGCAGCCGTCTTCACGCATCTGTGTACGTTGCCGCCGCCGGCCCGCCGCGCTGCATCCGTGCACGCGCCCGTTCACTGGCGCATAAGTGCTGAACAGAACTGCGCGCTGCCGCGCGTTTTCGCCGCGAAGCCCTGTCCGTTCATCGGCATGACGCGGAATGACCATCAAGTTTGCGGACGGCGGGACGATAGCGAGAGGGTGGGTCGCCATGCAGCGGCGCCAGGACGCAATGTCCGGCAGCGCATCGTGGCCCGGTGGGGAAGGCGCCTTGGGCAGGTCATCGGCAGCGGACACGGCGCACTCGCGCCGCGCGCCGTGGCGGGCTGCCGCGTGGGGCGTTCCCCGCGACCGTATTCCCTCTCCCCTGCCAAGGAAGTCGTCATGTCCACTCCGTCGCCGCAGCGCCGTCGCGGCAGCGTCGCCAAACGCCTGATGCTCGGTACCGGCCTGCTCGCGCTGGCCTGCTTCGGCCTGACCGCGCTGATCATCTACTGGCGCAGCAGCGATGCGCTGCTGTCGACCTCGCGCACCAGCATCGAGAACCTGGCGCAAGTGGAGGCGCAGCGGGTGTCGCGCGAAATCGGCGTGGCCTTCGACGCCAGCGACGCGCTGGCCAACAGCTTCCGCGTGCAGCACGCCGCCGGCCTGTCGCGCGCCACCGCCACCGCGGTGCTGCGCAGCCAGCTCGACGCGCATCCGCAGTGGCTGGGCATCAGCACCATGTGGGAGCCGGAGGCGTTCGACGGCAACGACAAGGCCTTCGTCGGTACCGAGGGCCACGACGCCACCGGCCGCTACATGACCTGGTGGTCGCGGCAGAACGGCCAACTGGTGCGCGAGGCGCTGCGCGACTACGAGAAGCCCGGCGACGGCGACTGGTACCTGCTGGCGCGCAACACGCTCAAGCCGGTGGTGATCGAGCCCTACTACTACCCGGTGGCCGGCAAGGACACACTGATGACCACGCTGGCCATGCCGATCCTGGAGAACGGCCGTTTCCTGGGCGTGGTCACCGTCGACTTCACCCTCGATACCCTGCAGCAGCGCATCGCCGCGCTGCGGCCGATGGGCGAGGGCCATGCCAGCCTGCTGTCGCCGTTGGGCATGGTGATGGCCAGCCGCGATCCGCAGCAGGTCGGCAAGACCCGCAGCGATGCCTGGTCCAAGGACATGCTGGCGCGTGTGGCCAAGGGCCAGGTGGTGTTCGACCATCGCCGCACCGACGGCGAGGATGCGTTGAACGTGTTCGTGCCGCTGAAGATCGGCGATGCGCCGCAGGCGTTCGCGCTGGGCATCTCGGTGCCGTACGCGCTGGTCATGGCCAAGGCGCGTGCGCTGTTGTGGACCATCGCCGCGGTCGGCCTGCTCTCGGCGTTGTTGCTGAGCGGCGCGCTGTACCTGCTGCTGCGCCGGCAGGTGCTCGACCCGCTGGCCGAGGCCGTGCGCGTGTCTTCGGCGGTCGCCGCCGGCCGCCTGGACAGCCAGGTCCGGCATCGCCGCGACGACGAACTGGGCCAGTTGCTGGACGCGATGGGCAGCATGCAGACGCAGTTGCAGGCGGTGATGCAGGCGCAGGCGGAGATGGCGCAGCGCCACGACGCCGGCGAGATGAGCTACCGGATGGACGCCGAACGTTTCCCTGGCGAGTACGGCCGCATGGTCCATGGCACCAACGCACTGGTGGCCGCGCACGTGGACGTGCAGCGGCGCCTGGTCGAGGTCATGTCGCAGTACGCGATCGGCAACATGCAGGTGGACATGGAACCGCTGCCGGGCGAGAAGGCGGCGATCACCGAGGCGATGCGCACCACCAAGGGCAGCCTGCAGGCGATCAATCAGGCCATCACCGAACTGGCGCAGGCCGCGGCCTCCGGCGACTTCTCCCGGCGCGGCGATGCCGAGCGCTTCCAGTACGACTTCCGCGGCATGGTGGTCGGGCTGAACCGGCTGATGGAGTTGACCGAAGGCAACCTCTCGGCCTTGTCGGCGCTGTTGCGTGCCGTGGCCCAGGGCGACCTCACCGCGCGCATGCACGGCGAATTCCACGGCGTATTCGCGCAGATGCGCGACGATGCCAATGCCACCGTGGAACAGTTGACCGGCATCGTCGGCCGCATCCAGCAGGCCACCACCGCGATCAACTCCGCCGCCAGCGAGATCGCCGCCGGCAACGACGACCTGTCGCGTCGCACCGAGCAGCAGGCGGCCAATCTGGAAGAAACCGCGGCCTCGATGGAAGAGCTGACCTCGACGGTGAAGCAGAACGCCGAACATGCGCACCAGGCCAACCGCCTGGCGCAGGACACCGCGGGCGTGGCCTCGCGTGGCGGCGCGGTGGTCGAGCAGGTGGTGGACACCATGTCCGGCATCGCCGAAGCATCGAAGAAGATGGCCGAGATCATCGGCGTGATCGACGGCATCGCCTTCCAGACCAACATCCTCGCGCTCAACGCCGCGGTGGAGGCGGCGCGCGCCGGCGAGCAGGGCCGCGGTTTCGCGGTGGTGGCCAGCGAGGTGCGCGCGCTGGCGCAGCGCTCGGCGACCGCGGCGCACGAGATCAAGGGCCTGATCGACGCCTCCGTCGGCAAGATCGACGATGGCACTGCGCTGGTCAACGGCGCCGGCGACACCATGCGCGAGGTCGTGGCCAGCGTGCGCCGGGTCACCGACATCATGAGCGAGATCGCCGCCGCCTCGCAGGAGCAGAGCGCCGGTATCGAACAGGTGAGCAAGACCATCGTGCAGATGGACGAAGCCACCCAACAGAATGCCGCGCTGGTCGAGGAGGCCACGGCGGCGGCGCGGGCGATGGAGGATCAGGCCGCGGAACTGCAGCGCGCGGTGGCGCTGTTCAAGCTCGCGGCACCTTCGTCGGGCGGCCTGGCCATGCCGGGCCGGGCGCGGCTGGAGCTGGTGTCGTGAGCGCCGTGCGCACCGTGGCGTTGCTGCTGGCGCTGGGCGTCGCCGCACCGGCCTGGGCCGGCACCGCCAGCGCCAATCTGGCGGCGACCTCGAACTACGTTTCGCGCGGATTCGAGCAGAGCTGGGGGCGGCCGGTGTTGCAGGGCGGGCTGGACGTGGCCGCGGACAGCGGTTGGTATGCCGGCACCTGGGCGTCGGGCGTGAGTTCGTACTTCATTGAAGGCGGGCACGTGGAGTGGGACGTGTATGCCGGCTATGCGGCCAGCCATGGCGACTGGGGCTGGCGCGCCGGCGTCTACCACTACGCCTATCCCGGCGCACGCATGAGCGCCAGCGGCACCCGCTACGACTATGGCGAAGCCATCGTCGCCGGGCACTGGCGCACGCTGGAACTGTCCTACGCCAGCACCTGGACGCGCGACTACTTCGGCTACAACAGCGCCACCCTGGGCGTCGGCCGAGGCCGGCACTCGCGCGGCTCCGGCTATCTGGCACTGGACGCCACGCTGCCGCTGGCGGCGGACTGGCAGGCCAGCGTGCATGCCGGCCACCAGCACGTGCGCAACTTCGCCGACTACGGCTGGACCGACGCGCGCGTGGGCCTGAGCCGCACCTGGCGCGGCACCGAGTTCGGCCTGAGCTACGCACGCGCCTGGAACAGCGCCGGCGTCTATCGTCGCTACACCACCGGCGTGGCGGATGGCGAGGGCCGGGTGCATGTCTCCAACCCGATCGACGGCGCCTGGTCGTTCACCATCAAGCGCAATTTCGCGTTGTAGGCGGACGCGTGCTCAGCCGTCGGCGGGTGGCGCGAACGCCTCCACGGCGAGCCGGTCCAGGTAGGCGCGCAGGCGTTGTTCGCGTTGCGCCGGGTCGCCGGGCAGCGGGCGCGCTTGCGTGCCGCCGCTGCTGCGCGCATGCACGCGCGGATACGGTTGCGCCGGCACCGGCACGCCCAGGAAGGTGCACAGCGGCTCCCAGCCGCTCTGCGCGTCGGTGTCGAGCACCAGCAGGCGCTGTGCCGGCACGCTGGCGATGACGGCCTGGTTCCAGCGATGAAAATAGTCGGTCATGAAGCCGCGATCGTCGATGCGCGTGGCGAACCCACGGCGCAGGAACTGGCTCAGCCGTTGGCCGTCGGGCCCGAACAGGGCCGGCACGCTGCCGTCGCTGGCGAAGATGGTGCTGCGCACCGAATCGAACCAGGCATCGGCATCGCGCACGGTCAGGATCACCTTGGCCTGCGGGTAGCGCGCGACCAGCTCGCGCCAGAAGCAGCAGCCGGGATAGTCGACGGTGGCGGTATAGCCGGCGAACAGCGACTCCCAGTCCGCCTGCCCATCGATCGCCGCGTCCCACAGCGGCAAGGCCTGGCGCAGGTGCGCGGCCAGTTCCATCGCGTGATAGCAGCGGCCCAGGCCAAGATGTTCCAGCGCCAGCTTCAGCGACAGGGTGCCGGTGCGGCCGACACCGGCGCCGATGACGCGCAGGCTCATGCCGATGCTCCTGCGCCCTGCGCCAGCCACTGCGCGGCCTCGTGGCCCAGTTCGGTCTGCGCACGTGCCTCGTAGTCGGCGGCGACGGTCGCCGGCAGCAGCGTGCGCCAACGGCCGCTGCGGCCCTGGTTGAAGAAGGCCTTGCCGCCCTCGCGCCACAGCCCCGCGCCCTGTGGCACGTAGCGCGCGGCGTGCTGGCGCATGTAGTCGAACTGGCAGTGCGCCAGGATGGTCTCCCAGGCCGCTTCGCGCACCGGGATCTCCAGGAACGCGGCGATGCGGCGTACCTGTGTGGGCAGATCCTGCAGCAGGTCGGCGTAGTGCACCAGCAGCACGTTCGGCTGCGCGCGCTGCTGCCACCAGCTGCGCACGCCTTCCCAGAACGGCCAGAACGGCGCGCCGTCGTGGGCCAGCCACTGCGCCACGTAGGCATCCACCGGCAGGCTAGGCGGCGGGACCACGCGCAGCTTGCCCGGTTCGGCCGCGCCGGCATCCAGCCGCGCCTGCGCATCCTGGCTGACCGCACACTGGTGGTCGTACAGGCTGAGCGCGATGTCGCGGCCATCGCGGCCGATGTACAGGTACTTGGCGCGATCGCTGACCACCAGCGCATCGGCCGGCAGATGCGTCTTGATGAAGCGCCGGTGGGTCTGCGCCTGCAGCAGCGCGAGCTTGCTGGCGCGGTCCGGGTACACGCCGTCCAGCCACGGCGAGATCGTCGACACGTCGACGTCTGCCGCGCCCTCGAATAACAACTGCGCGACGATCTGCTGCAGCCAGGTGGTGCCGGCCTTGGCGTAGCTGGCGATGACGATGTCGCCGTCGCGGAAGTTCAGTGCGTTCCAGGCGGCGGAATCGAAAAAGCGGTTGGAGTATTCCCGGGTCTTGGCGAAGACGGCGGAATCAGCCATGCGGGGTTTCCGGTGTGCGGGGGAAGGGCGCCGTCGCGGGCGACTGGCAGGGCGGGGCTGTCGTGCGCGGGCGCAAGGCGATGCGGACATCGAGTGGGCGCAGCACCAGCGCCGGATACGGTCGCGGCCGCGCATCCGCCGCCAGGTGCAGCGTGCGCTCGCGCAACAGGCCGGCCACAACCACGGTCATCTGCACCATTGCCAACTGGCTGCCGATGCAACTGCGCGGACCGCCGCCGAACGGAAAGTAGGTGTAGCGCGCCGGTGTCTGCGCCGGGTCCAGCCAGCGTGCCGGCAGGAAGCGCTCCGGCGCGGCGAAGTGGCGCGGATCGCGCTGCACCACCCACTGGCTGACGATCAGCTGGGTGCCGCGCGGCACCGCGAAGCCGCCCAGCGTGGTGTCGCGTTGCGCGATGCGTGCGGTCATCCACGCCGGCGGATACAGGCGCAAGGCTTCCTTCACGCAGGCGCGAGTCAGCGGCAGGCGTTCGACGAGCGCGTCGGCGCAGGTCGTGGCGGATGCGCCGTCGATACCGGGCAGGGCATCGGTTTCCTCCACCACGGCCTGCGCGATCGATGGATGCTGCGCCAACAGCAACAGCGTCCAGGTCAGGCCGGCCGCCATCGGCTCCAGCGCCGACATCAGCATCGCCGCCGCTTCGTCGCGGCACCAATCATCGTCGCCCTGCGGAGCGTCACGCCGCAGCAGCTCCAGCACCGAGGGGCCTGCATCAGGCGAACGTGGCGACGCCAGGATCTGCGTCAGCGCGGAGTCCAGTGCGCCGCGTGCGGCACGCAGGCGGCGCTTGCCGGCACTCGGCCACCACGCCGGTGCCGCGGACGGCGTGCGCGTCTGCTGCAGGATCGCATCGACCATCGGCAGCAGCCGCAGTAGCGCCGGCGCGTGCGCCGCATCGCCGAGCAGGAAGCCGGCGCCCAGTTGCGCGCAGAGCGCGGTCATGGTCAGGCGCAGGTCGTGCACGTTGTCGATGTCGTCGCGCGATCGCAGCAGCGCCTGTGTGGCGGCGGCCGCCTTTCTGGCGTAGTCGCGCACCAGGCCGGCGCGGAATGCGGGCTGCAGCGCCTGGCGCTTGTGCCGCCAGGCCTCGCCCTCGCTGTTCATCACCGATGCCGGAAATGCAGCGCGTCGCGCACGTGGATCCGGATCGGATTTGGCGTAGAGGCTGCCGTCGTCGCCGAGCACCGTGGCGATCGCGGTTGGTGCTGCGAGCAGATAGGTGCGCTCGGCGATCCGCACCACATCGCCATGCGCGCGTGCGCAGTGTTGCAGGAATTGCAGTGGATCGGCAGCGAAGGCCTGCCGATTGCCAAACGCCCAATGACCGCGTGGACCGGGTGGGAGTCGGTGCGCATCCGTCACGCGAGAATCCGCGTGATGGCGCACCGCGATGCGGAAGCTGGCAGGTATCGCATGGCGAGCGGGGACGCATGGCCGAGAGAAGAGAAGCACCGCGAGAGGGGGCGGATCGCCCCCTCTCGCACGGTCATGCCACGCGACGGTGGCGAGGAAGGTCAGTAGGTGTAGATGTAGCCGAGCTTGCGGCCACCGAGGCTCTGCACCCAACGCGACAGCGAATCAAAAAGGCGTTTCATGGCGATACTCCTGATTGAACTGGGGGATCTGTTGCGGTTGTCGCGCCTGCCTCAGCGTGGCAGGCGCGAGAAAAAGCATCCCCGCTTGCGGGCGGCGGCGCAAGCGAAAGACTGAAGCGCGGCCAACTGCAATGCGCGTGTCATCTGCAGTTGCGTGGCGTGTGTCGCACGCGATTGCAGTGCATCGCCGCGCCTGCCACGCAGGGTGTCGTCGTGCACGTGTGGCCATTGCCTCGCCATCGCTGCGTGCTATCGTCGCGCCACTTCGGCAACGAGTTGGCTGCGGATGCCCGTGACCCACGAGTACGATCGCCTGGCCGCGATCTACGACCGTTTCTACGATCGCTGGCCCGCCGCCGTCACCCAGCAGTGCGTCGGCGTCCTCGCCGAGCTGGCCGCGGGCCGTGCGGCGCTGGAACTGGGCATCGGCACCGGCCGCATCGGCTTGCCGCTCGCGCACTGCAATGTGCCCGTCACCGGTATCGACAATTCTCCTGCGATGCTCGAGGCCTTGCGTGCCAAGCCCGGTAGCGAACGCCTGCACCTGGTCTGCGCCGATTTCGCCGACATGCCGGTGTGCGGGCCGTTCGGTCTGATCTATGCGGTGGCGGCATTCGGCTATCTGCTGACCCAGGCCGAGCAGCTGCGTTGCATGGTCAACGCGGCGCGCTGCCTGGCGCCCGACGGCCGCTTGCTGATCCAGAGCGCGGTGCCGGGTGCAGAGGTGTTCGAAAGCGGCGGCAAGGTCAGCCAGGTCCTGGACGTACCGGATACCGATGGCGACGGTGCGGCGGTGATGCTGGTGTGCTCGCAGCCCGATCCGCTGCAGCAGCGCATCGACCAGCGCGTGGTGGTGCTGGGCGAATCCGGTACGCGCATCTTCAGCGAGCGCCGCCGCTACGTGTGGCCATCGGAGCTGGACCTGATGGCGCAGATCGCCGGCCTGCGCCTCGAGGCGCGCTGGAGCGACTGGGCACGCACGCCGTACCACGCGCGCAGCCGCATCCAGATCTCGGTGTACGTGCCGGCCAGTGAGTGCACGGCCTGAAGATCGTGCCGTTGCAGGCGTTGGATGACGGTGTCCTATCTACAAATTGCGGCATCGGTATCGGCAGGACCGTGTTGCCTTTGGGTCGGTGTCCATGCCGGCGGTACCCGCCGAAGGTCATTCAGTATCTAATCCGCCGACAGCGAGATGCCGCACTGGTTGCCGTCGAGGGCGAGGTTAGGACCAATCAATTGGCGATGGCCCGAGGGCGATCCACGATGCTCCTGCCGGCATTCGTCGATGCGATGGTGCGGACATCGACTCGGTTTCATCCGCCGCGCGCATAGCCCGCCTCCCGTTGTGCGCGGATGGCCATCACGATCACCGTATCGGTCACATCCACATAGCGATACAACGCCACATACCCATGCGAACCGCGGCCCATCACCAGTTCGCGGTTGTCTCCATGGACCGGGCGGCCGATCAAGGGATTACCCGCCAGCACGTCGAACGCGCTGACGATCTCCTCGGTCCTCGCCTCGGCATGCTGGCTCTCGTGGTCGCGCAAATACGCAGCGATCCGCTCCAGATCCTCGATCACGCCGGGAGCGATGCGGACGCGCGTCACCTCAGTCTTCCAGCTTGCGCGCTACCGGCCGCTTTGCGGGCTTTCCTGAGGCCAGTGCCTTGAAATAGGCACGCGCTTCGTCCCAGGGAATGGTCTCACCCGTTTCCAGGAACTCGGCCCAGCGCTGATCGGCCTGGGCATGGAAGTCGACGCGCCGCTCGGCCAGCTCGGCCTTCTCGGCGATGGCTTCCAGGATGAAGTTGTGCGACGTGGTGCCGGCCGCTTCCGCGGCCTTGGCGATGCGGGCCTTGAGCGCGTCCGGCAGGCGGATGGTGGTTGTGCTCATGGAGAGCTCCAGGCGATTGGCTTGGAGTCAATGTAGCACAGGTGTGTTACAGGTGCCTGGCTGGGCAGGCGCGTCGGCCAACTGGCCGGAAAAGGCCGCTTGCAGCAGGGATTGGCGCAAGGTGGCGACGTCTGCGGTTTTTCGCTTCGTACGAATTTCCAGCTCGCTTCCGCCCCTACACGCTTGCTGCGCTGATCGCACAAAAAAACGGGCGCCTCGCGGCGCCCGTTCCCTGTCTGCTTGGCGATGTCCTGCCAGTGCCTCAGTAGCGGTAGTGCTCCGGCTTGAACGGGCCGTCGACCGGCACGCCCAGGTAGGCGGCCTGCGCGTCGGTGAGCTTGGTCAGCTTCACGCCGATCTTCTCCAGGTGCAGGCGCGCCACTTCCTCGTCCAGCTTCTTCGGCAGGCGGTACACCTGCTTCTCGTAGCTGTCCTTGTTCTGCCACAGGTCGATCTGCGCCAGGGTCTGGTTGGCGAAGCTGTTGGACATCACGAAGCTGGGGTGGCCGGTGGCGCAGCCCAGGTTGACCAGGCGGCCTTCGGCCAGCAGGAAGATCGCGTTGCCGTTGGGCAGTACGAACTTGTCCACCTGCGGCTTGATGTTGATCTTCTGCACGCCCGGCAGCTTGTACAGCGCCTCGACCTGGATCTCGTTGTCGAAGTGGCCGATGTTGCAGACGATGGCCTGGTCCTTCATCTGCGTCAGGTGCTCGATGCGGATGATGTCCTTGTTGCCGGTGGTGGTGACGTAGATGTCGGCCTGGCCGAGGGTGTCCTCGACGGTGTTGACCTCGAAACCTTCCATCGCCGCCTGCAGCGCGCAGATCGGGTCGATCTCGGTGACGATGACGCGGGCGCCGTAGGCACGCAGGCTGTGCGCCGAGCCCTTGCCGACGTCGCCGTAGCCGCACACCACCGCGACCTTGCCGGCCAGCATCACGTCCATCGCGCGCTTGAGGCCGTCGGCCAGCGACTCGCGGCAGCCGTACAGGTTGTCGAACTTGCTCTTGGTCACCGAGTCGTTGACGTTGATCGCCGGGATCAGCAGGGTGCCGGCTTCGGCCAGCTGGTAAAGGCGGTGCACGCCGGTGGTGGTCTCTTCGGAGACGCCCTTCCAGTCCTTGACCACGCGGGTCCAGTAGCCGGGGCGCTCCACCGCCACGCGCTTGAGCAGGTTCTTGATGACCTGCTCCTCGTGCGAGGAGGACGGCTCGTCGACCCACTTGGCGCCGTTCTCCAGCTCATAGCCCTTGTGGATGAGCAGGGTCACGTCGCCGCCGTCGTCCACCACCAGTTCCGGGCCGGTCTGGGTGCCGTCGGGCAGGGTGAAGGTCAGCGCGTCGAGGGTGCAGTCCCAGTATTCCTCCAGGGTCTCGCCCTTCCAGGCGAACACGGGGGTGCCGGTGGCGGCGATCGCCGCGGCGGCGTGGTCCTGGGTGGAGAAGATGTTGCACGAGGCCCAGCGCACGTCGGCGCCGATGTCCTTCAGCGTCTCGATCAGCACCGCGGTCTGGATGGTCATGTGCAGCGAGCCGGTGACGCGCACGCCGGCCAGCGGCTTGGCGGTGGCGTACTGGCGGCGGATCGACATCAGGCCCGGCATCTCGTGCTCGGCGATGTCCAGTTCCTTGCGGCCCCAATCGGCCAGGGAAATGTCGGCGACCTTGTAGTCGCCCTCGGTGGAAAAGCTCTTGAGTGCAGCGTTCATCGATAAAGCTCCGGTCAATGGCGAGAAACTCGCGAAGTCCGGGCGCCGTTGTCGCTCAAGCCTCGCGCCGAGCCTGGCCGGATCTGGAGACGGGGAATCCGGTCTCGATCCGGTCGCAGCGCCCCTCGGCGCAAGGGGTAACCGATTATAGCGGCTGCCGCGTGTGGCGCTTGAACGCGGGGGGCAGGGCGGGGGATGGCAGGCACAAGCCCAACCATCGACAGGGGGCGGGCCGCGCCGGCCCTGCTACCGTCGCTGGTTCGATCGATGCGAAGGAGAGGGGAGAGATGAACCAGATCACAGTGCGCGGGCGCCGCCGTGTCGCCAGGCCGGTCTGCGGCCTGCTGTGCGCGGCCCTGGCCGCGGCCGGCAGCGCCGCCGCCAACGCGGCCCCGGCACCCGCGGCGGCGGCCGCCGCCGATCCTGCCGACAGCGGCTACCAACTGCCGTCGGCACCGCTGCAGGCCATCGTCGATGCGCCGCGGCCGCCGCAGCTGTCGCTGAGCCCGCGGCGCGATCTGGCGGCGATGCTGCAATTGCCTGCGCTGCCCGGCATCGCCCAGGTCGCGCAGCCGGAACTCAAGCTGGCCGGGCTGCGCATCCATCCGCGCACCCGCTCGCAGAGCCGCTTCGCCTTCGGCGACAAGCTGTGGCTGCTGCGCATCGCCGATGGCCGCGAGCTGCAGATCGAGGGCCTGCCGGCGCCGCTGTCGATCGCCGGCATGGCCTGGGCGCCGGACCAGCGGCATCTGGCCTTCAACCGGGTCGACGCGCGCAGCGGCGCCAACGAACTGTGGGTGGTGGACATCGCTGCGCGGCGTGCGCGGCGGGTCGCCGAGCGGCTCAACACGGTGTCCGGCGAGGGCTATGCGTGGATGCCCGACAGCCGCCAGCTGCTGGTGTTGCTGCAGCCGCAGGCGCAGGGCGCGGCGCCGCCGTCCGACGCGGTGCCGACCGGGCCGGCGGTGCAGCAGACCGCCGGTGGCGGCGCCACCGCCTTGCGCACCTACCAGGATCTGCTGAAGAACGAGGCCGACGCGCGCCAGTTCGATTACCAGTTGCGCGCGCAGCCGGCGCTGGTCGATGTCGACGGGCAGGTGCAGCGCATCGCCAGCCCCGACCTGTATCTGTCGCTGGCGCCGTCGCCGGACGGCCGTTATCTGCTGGCGCAGCGCCTGCAGCGGCCGTTCTCCTACCTGGTGCCGGCCAGTGGCTTCCCGCGCACCATCGAGGTGCTGGACCGCGCCGGCAAGCCGGTGCACACGGTGGCGCAGCTGCCGCTGGTGGAAGGCCTGCCGACCGGCAACGATGCGGTGCGCACCGGCGTGCGCGACATCGATTGGCGCAGCGACGCGCCGGCCACCCTGGTCTGGGCCGAGGCCCAGGACGGCGGCGATCCTGCGCGCGAAGCGGCCGTGCGCGACGCGGTGCTGATGCAGGCGGCACCGTTCACCGCGCCGCCGGTGACGCTGGCGCGCCTGCAGTCGCGTTTCGCCGGCATCGCCTGGGGCCGCGGCGACCTCGCCCTGGTCGACGAGTTCTGGTGGAAGACCCGCCAGACCAAGCAATGGCGTGTGGCACCGGACAACCCTGCGCAGGCGCCGCAGCTGCTGGTAGAGCGTTCGCAGGAAGACCGCTACGCGGATCCGGGCACGCCGGTGACGGAGCGCGATGCGGCCGGCAATCCGCGCCTGTTGATCGCCGCCGACGGCCACAGCCTGTTCCTGCGCGGCGAAGGCGCCTCGCCGCAGGGCGATCGGCCGTTCCTGGATCGCTACGATCTGGACACGCGGCAAAGCACGCGCCTGTTCCAATCGCAGGCGCCGTACTACGCGGTACCGCAGGCCTTGCTCGACGCCAGCGGCCAGCGCCTGCTGATCACCCGCGAGACGCCGCAGGAGCCGCGCAACTTCTATCGGCTCGACGGTGCGAACGCGGAGCCGGTGGCACTGACCCACTTCACTCATCCCACGCCGCAGTTGCGCGACGTGCACAAGGAGCAGATCCGCTACCGGCGCAAGGACGGCGTGGAGCTGACCGCGACCCTGCTGCTGCCGCCGGGCTACGACGCCAAGCGCGATGGCGCGCTGCCGATGCTGATGTGGGCCTACCCGGGCGAGTTCAAATCCGCCGACGCCGCCAGCCAGGTCACCGATTCGCCGTACCGCTTCAACGCGATCGGCTATTGGGGCCCGCAGGCGTTCCTGGCGCTGGGCTACGCGGTGCTCAACGATCCGTCGATGCCGATCGTCGGCGAGGGTGCGCGCGAACCCAACGACACCTACGTCGAGCAACTGGTCGCCGATGCGCAGGCGGCGGTGGACGAGGTGGTGCGGCGCGGCGTCGCCGACCGCAACCGCATCGCCATCGGCGGGCATTCCTACGGCGCCTTCATGACCGCCAACCTGCTCGCGCACACGCGCCTGTTCAAGGCCGGCATCGCCCGCAGCGGCGCCTACAACCGCTCGCTGACTCCGTTCGGCTTCCAGTCCGAGGAGCGTACCTACTGGCAGGCGCAGCCGGTGTACCAGGCGATGTCGCCGTTCAACTACGCCGACCGGATCAAGGATCCGCTGCTGCTGATCCACGGCGCCGAGGACAACAACTCCGGCACCTTCCCGATCCAGAGCGAGCGCATGTACGCGGCGATCAAGGGCAACGGCGGCACCGCGCGGCTGGTGATGCTGCCCAACGAGGCACATGCCTACCGCGCGCGCGAGTCGGTGCTGCAGATGCTGGCCGAGAGCGAGCGCTGGTTGCGCACCTATCTGGGACCGGCGCCCACGCCGAGGTCCGCGCCGGCTGCGGCAGGCGCCACGCCGCGCTGAGCCGCGCCTGCGCCACGGCCGCAGGTGCGTGCCGCCGTGGCGCAGGGCGCTGCTGTGCAGTGCAAATGGTTCGCTTTGAAACCGTCGCGCGGCCGACGGGAACGCGATCCCTTTTCGGTTAGGCTTGCGGCGCCCCCACTGCCGAGCCATGCGTTTCCCGATGAACGAGTCCCGCAGCAGCATCGTCTTCGCCACCCCCGACCTTTCCTTGCGCGACGATGTGCGTCGCCTCGGCGCCCTGGTGGGCGACCTGCTCGCCGAACAGGTCTCGGCGCAGTTCCTCGACGAGATCGAACGCATCCGCACCACCGCGATCGCGCGCCGCGAGCGCGCCGCGCCGCTGTCGTCGCTGAGCGAGCAACTCGCCGGCCGCGCGCCGCGCGATGCCGAAGCGCTGGTGCGCGCCTTCAGCACGTATTTCCAGGTGGTCAACATCGCCGAGCGCGTGCACCGCATCCGCCGCCGCCGCGACTACCAGCGCAGCAGCGCCGACACGCCGCAGCCGGACGGCCTGCTCGACGCCTTGCGCCGGCTCAAGGCGCAGGGCGTCGGCATCGACGAACTGCGCGACTGGCTGCCGCGTATCGACGTGGAGCCGGTGTTCACCGCGCACCCGACCGAGGCGGTGCGGCGCGCGCTGCTGGAGAAGGAACAGTTGATGGTGGCCAGCCTGGTCGACAACCTCGACGGCCTGCGCACTCCAGGCGAGCGTGCCACCGACGCGGCGCGCTTCCGCATGGCGCTGACCGCCTCGTGGCAGACCGCCGATTCCTCGCCGGTGCGTCCCACCGTGGAGGACGAGCGCGAGCATGTCGGCTTCTACCTGACCCAGGTGCTGTACCGGGTGATCCCGGTGATGTACGAGACCCTGGAGCACGCCATCGAGCAGACCTACGGGCAGGCGCTGAGCCTGCCGCGGCTGCTGCGTTTCGGTACCTGGGTCGGCGGCGACATGGACGGCAACCCCAACGTCGATGCCGCCACCATCACCGCCACCCTCGACGCGCAGCGGCGTGCGGTGCTGGAGCGCTATCTGAAGGAACTGTGGCAGCTCGCCAGCCTGCTCAGCCAATCGACCACCCTGGTCGCGGTCAGCGCGCCGCTGCTGGCGCAACTGGAGCGTTACCGGCAACTGCTGCCGGAGGCCGCGGCGCGTTCGCGGCCGCGCCACGGCGACATGCCGTACCGCCTGCTCAACGACCTGATGCGCGCGCGTCTGCAGGCCACCCTGGACGACGCGCCCGGCGCCTATGCCGCGCCGGCCGAACTGGAAAGCGACCTGCAGTTGATCCTGGACAGCCTGCAAGCCAACAAGGGCCTGCACGCCGGCTGGTTCGCGGTGCGGCGCCTGCTGTGGCGGGTGCGCAGCTTCGGCTTCCACCTGGCGCGGCTGGACGTGCGCCAGGAGTCCAGCGTGCACGCGCGCGCGGTCGCCGCCGCGCTGGACACGCAGGACTGGGACGCGCGCGCGGTGGAGGAGCGCGCGCAACTGCTCGGTCCCTATGCCGGCGGCGAGCAGACCCTGCCCGCCGCCGACGACGAAGGCAATGCGCGGCTGGACGCGGTGTTCGCCGCGCTCGCCGATGCGCGCGCGCGGCACGGCGCCGATGCGCTGGGCAGCTACATCATCTCGATGGCGCACGACCGCGCCGACGTGCTGACCGTGCTGGCGCTGGCGCGCCGCGGCGGCCTGGTCGATGCCGACGGCGCGGTGCCGCTGGACATCGTGCCGCTGTTCGAGACCGTGGACGACCTGCGCGGCGGCACCGCGACCCTGCGCGACCTGCTGGCCGACCCGGTCTACCGCCGCCACCTGGCCGCGCGCGACGACGTGCAGATGGTGATGCTCGGCTATTCCGACAGCGGCAAGGATGGCGGCATCGCCGCCTCGCGCTGGGGCCTGCAGCGCGCGCAGGTGGAACTGCTGGAGGCGGCGGCCGAACTGGGCATCCGCCTGACCTTCTTCCACGGCCGCGGCGGCTCGATCGTGCGCGGCGGCGGCAAGACCACGCGCGCGCTGGAGGCGGCGCCGCGCGGCAGCGTCGACGGGCGCCTGCGGGTGACCGAGCAGGGCGAGGTGATCCACCGCAAGTACGGCATCCGCGCGCTGGCGCTGCGTTCGCTGGAGCAGATGACCGGCGCGGTGCTGCTGTCGAGCCTGCGCCCGCGTGCGGCCGACGCGCGCGAGGCCGGCTGGCGGCCGGTGATGGATCTGGTCGCCGAGCACAGCAGCCAGGCCTACCGCGGCTTCGTCGGCGATGCCGAGTTCATGCGCTATTTCCGCCTGGCCACGCCGATCGACGTGATCGAGCGCATGACCCTGGGCTCGCGGCCGTCGCGGCGGCTCGGCCAGGATGCGGCGCTGTCCAACCTGCGGGCGATTCCCTGGGTGTTCGCCTGGAGCCAGGCGCGCGCGGTGATCCCGGGCTGGTACGGCGTGGGCAGCGGCCTGCAGGCGGCGGTGGACGCCGGCCACGAGGACGCGCTGCGTGCGATGGCGGCCGACTGGCCGTTCTTCCGCACCTTCCTCGACGACATCGCCATGGTCCTGTCCAAGGGCGACCTCAACATCGCCGAGATGTTCTCGCGGCTGTCCGGGCCGCTGCACGAACGTTTCTTCCCGCGCATCCGCGACGAACTGGCGCTGACCAAGGGCTGGGTGAAGGCGCTGACCGGGCAGTCGTCGCTGCTGCAGCACGATCCGCGCCTGGCCTTGTCGATCCGCCTGCGCAATCCGTACATCGACCCGATCAGCGTGCTGCAGGTGGACCTGCTGCAGCGCTGGCGCGCCACCGACGGCGAGGACGAGGAACTGCTGCGGGCGCTGGTGGCCTGCGTCAACGGCGTCGCCCAGGGCGTGCAGAACACCGGCTGAAACCGGTCCTTCCAGGCGCCGCCGGTGGGGATCGGCGGCGGCCGACCATGATCCGCTTGCAAGCGGACAAAATTGTCCGATAATGCCGCGCATGGAAATGCGAGCCGATACCGCCCACCGCCGCCGCCTGTTGCTGGACGCCGCCGACGAGGTGTTCTGCGCGCACGGCGTGCTGGCGCCGCTGGAGCTGGTGGTGGAGCGTGCCGGGCTCGGCCGCGCCACCCTGTACCGCCATTTCGCCGACCGCACCGAACTGATGGCCGCCCTGCTGGAGCGTGGCCTCGACGGTCTGGAGGGCTGCGCGCGCGAGATCGGCACGCGGCCGGACGGGCTGTTCCTGCTGATGTACGACGTCGCCGAACACATCGCGATGTCGGCGCCGCTGGCCGACTACTGGCGGTCGATGCCGCGCGAGCATCCGACGATCGCCGCGGCGCATACGCGAGCGATGGCGATCCTGCTGCCGTACCTGCAGCGCGCGATCGCCGCCGGCCTGTGCCGCGCGGACCTGGGCGAGCAGGACCTGGCCCTGGCGATGGACATGCTCGGCGCCTGCCAGCGCGGCAGCGACGAGGCCGAACGCAAGGCGCTGGCGCAGCGTTGTTGCCGCCTGCTGTGCCACGCCCTGGCCACGCCCGCGGCGGCGGCCGAGTTGTGAGCGCCGACGGCGCCGCGCGTCGACGCGCCTGGCCATGGCGGCTGGCGCGCGCGCTGGCGATGCTGGCGGTGCTCGGCGCCAGCCTGTGGGGCGCGCTGTTCCTGAGCTATCTGCCGCATACCGGCGCGGTGGTGCGCTACGGCTCGGCGCTGCTGTGGGCGGCGCTGGGCGGCGCGGCGCTGTGGGGCCTGCGGCATCCGCGCGAGTACCGCGTGCTGCCGCTGCTGTTCGCGGTCGGCTGCGCCGGCATGGCGGTGGGCTGGTCGGCGCTGCAGCCGCAGCAGAACCGCGACTGGGCCGACGATGTCGCGCAACTGCTGCAGCCGCAGGTGGACGGGCACATGGTGACCCTGCACAACGTGCGCAATTTCGCCTGGCGCAGCGACCACGACTACACCCCGCGCTGGGAGACGCGCCGCTACGACCTGGAGCGGCTGGCCTCGGCGGACCTGGCGCTGTCGTACTGGATGGGGCCGGCGATCGCCCACACCCTGGTCTCGTTCGGCTTCGACGACGGCCGTCGCGTGGTGTTCTCGCTGGAGATCCGCAAGGAGCGCGGCGAGGCGTTCTCGGCGCTGGCCGGGTTCTTCCGCAATTTCGAGCAGGTGATGGTCGCCGCCGACGAACGCGACATCCTGGCGGTGCGCAGCAACGTGCGCGGCGAGGACGTCTATCTGTACCGGCTCAACCTGTCGCGTGCGCAACTGCGCCAGCTGTTCCTGGGCTACGTGGCGCGGGCGCAGCAACTGCAGCGCACGCCGCGGTTCTACAACACCGCCACCAGCAACTGCACCACCATCGTGTTCGAACTGGCGCGCAAGCTAGATCCTGCGCTGCCGCTCGATGTGCGCCTGCTGCTGTCCGGCTACCTGCCGTCCTACGTCTATGCGCAGCATGGCTTCGTGCCCGGCTACAGCCTGGCCACGCTGCGCACGCGCGGCCGCATCGGCGATCGTGCGCGCGCGGCTGGCGCCGGTGCCGACTTCTCCACGCGCATCCGCGCCGGCATTCCCGGCGACGATCCCGCCGTCGCGCCATGACCCGGTACTTGCGTCTTGCGCGGTGCGCGGGCGCCGCGCTGCTGGCTGCCGGGCTGCTGCTCGGCAGCGGCTGCGCCATGGTCAGCGTGCAGTCGCGCAGCGCTGCCGACTACATCGCCACCCAGCGCGGCGACGTGCTCAGCACCGGCAAACTCAGCGATGCCAGTCTGGAGACGTTGCGCGTGCTCGCGCTCGATCCCAAGACCTGCGAGGCGGACGTTGCGGCCTGCGCCACGCAGCTGCGCGCCCTGCAGGGGCTGGACCAGGAACGGCGGCTGGCGACCCTGTCGGAACTGTGGGTGCATGCGGCCAATGTGCGCACGCCGCGGCAGGCGAGGGCGCTGGACGATGCGACGCTGCAGGCCTGGCTGGAAGCCGCGCGCTACGCCTACGCCTACCTGTTCTACACCCAGCGCCCGGCCAGCGCGCGCGCCTTCGAGGACCGGCAGACCCAGGTGCGCGACTACTACAACTACGCGGTGCAGCAGGTGGTCGGCGAGCTGTTCCTGCGCTGGCGCGCCGGCAGCGCCAGCGGCGAGTTGCACGACGACGACACGCTGCGCACGGCCGGCTGGCAGGTGCGCGCGGACATGGGCAGCTTCCGCCTGCCCGGCGGCGTGGCACGGCCGGACGCGATGCTGCCGGCGTCGACGCTGCGCTTCGATGGCTTGCGCAGCACCTACCGCCGCGACGGCTTCGGCGCCGAACTGGTCGCGGAGATCGCACCGTCCAAGGTCGGCGACCCGACCGCGGCGGCGGCCGCCAAGGCCGCGCCGGACCCGCACGCGCCCGCGTTCAGCGAGATGCCGTATGCGCCGACCACGGTGCTGCTGCGCTTCGACGGCGACAGCCTGGCGCAGGTGCTGGACACCCGCAGCGTGGTGGTCGCCCCCTACGATCCGTATCGCGACGGCGAGGTCGAGGTGCACGGCCAGCGCTTGCCGCTGGCGGCCAACTTCACCGCGGCCTACGGCCTGTGGCTGGCCCGTGCCGGCTTCGCGCGGCAGTCGCTGCGCTCCATGCTCGGCCGCGAGGATGGCATCGACCAGCCGCATCTGTACCTGATGCAGCCATACGATCCGGACCGGCGCATCATCCTGATGCTGCATGGCCTGGCCAGCAGTCCGGAGGCCTGGGTCAACGTCGCCAACGAGTTGATGGGCGACGAACAACTGCGCCGCCACTACCAGATCTGGCAGGTCTACTACCCGACCAACATGCCGATCGCCTGGAACCGCGCGCAGATCGAGACACTGCTGCAGCAGACCCTGCGCCATTTCGATCCGCAGGGGCAGGCGCCGGCCTCGCAGCACATGGTCCTGATCGGCCACAGCATGGGCGGGGTGATCGGGCGCCTGTTGGTCAGCGACTCCGGCGACACGCTGTGGAACGACCTGATCGGCGCGCGCGGCGACCGGCGCCCGCTGGACCCGCAGGCGCTGGCGCAGTTGCAGCCGCTGCTGCGCTTCGCGCCGTTGCCGGAGGTGGACCGCGCCATCTTCATCGCCGCGCCGCAACGCGGCACCACGTTCGCCGAAGGGCGCCTCGGCCGCCTGGCCGGGCGCCTGGTGCGCCTGCCGGTGACGCTGCTCGATCGCTTGAACACCTTGCTGCAGGGGATCGACGGCCCCGACGGCGCGCCGGTGCGCGTGCCCAACAGCATCGACAACCTGCGCGACACCGATCCGTTCGTGCGCGCGGCGGCGGACCTGCCGATCTCGTCGGCGGTGCGCTACCACACCATCATCGCCCGCCGCGATCCGGCGGTGCCGCTGGCCGATTCCGACGACGGCTTGGTGCCGTATCGCAGCGCGCATCTGCCGGGCGCGGCCTCCGAACTGGTGATCACCTCCGGCCACAGCGTGCAGGAGACGCCGCAGGCGATCCTGGAGATCCGCCGCATCCTGCATGCGCAATTGCAGGTGGACGCCGCCACGACGCGGTGACGCTGCCCGCGACGGGCGGTTGTGCGCGTTCGTCGTCGAGCGCCGGCTGGGTTGCGTTGTCGCCTCATGCGCCCCAGGGGCTGGGCCGAGGATCGCGTGAGGGAGCGTTGTCCGCGGCGTCGACGGAAGCGGCCAGGATGTCGCGCTGCCATCGGTGGCGCAGCCGCAAGGCGGCAGGGCGAATGGTTTCAATTGTGCCGAATTGCGCAGGAAAGGCGCCGAATCGGCGGTCGACGACCGGCGATGACATCGTTGTCACGAAATTGCAGCCGCCAACCCGAACAATGCGCGCCGCCGTGAACACGATCACGGCCTCTCTCCCCTCCATGCCCGGCCTGCGGCCCGTTCCGTTGGCCGCGCCTACGTTCGGATTTTTCATGTCGCACTCGATCCATCTTCAGAAACGCCTGTCACTGGCGATCGCCGCCGCGTTGCTCGGTGTCGCGCCGATGGCCTTGGCCCAGGCGCAGGATGCGCAGGAGACGCAGACCACCGCGTCCGACGCCAGCGCCAAGACCCTGGACAAGATCACCGTCGCCGTCACCCGCTACAACGCCGCGGACATGCAGATGGCCGCGACCAACACGGCCAACGTGCTGTCGGCCGAAGACCTGAAGTACACCGCCGTGCACAACATCGCCGAGGCGCTGGGTCTGCTGCCGGGCGTCAACGTGGTCAACACCGGGCAGTCGTACTTCGGCGGCGTCGACGGCGCCGCGCGCGGCGAGGGCATGTTCGCCTCGGTGCGTGGCCTCAACGCCGAGTACAACGTCAACCTGATCAACGGCGTCAACGTGGCCCAGGGCCTGCCCTACAGCCGCAGCGTGCAGCTGAGCCTGCTGCCGCCGTCGGGCCTGCAGACCATCGTGTTGAACAAGACCTCCACCGCGGCGATGGACGGCGACGCGATCGGCGGCACCATCGACTACCGCACCCCCAGCGGCTTCGACTACAGCGAAGCGATGGGCGGCAGCGTCACCGCCAGCGGGCGCATGGAAAGCCGCGCGCGCGACTACGGCGACGACGGCCTGGGCAAGGGCGCGGCCGGCGAATTCCACGCCAAGTTCGGCGCCGACAATCAGTTCGGCGTGTACACCAGCGCGTACTACGACGAGCGCCACTACGTGAACAGCGAAGTGGCCAACGCCGCCGCCTCGCGTGGCGACTGGGGCAAGAAGTACTTCTCGCGCACCACGGCCAGCGGCCAGCCGGCGCCGGGCTACGATCCGCAGGACCTGCTGATGGCCACCGGCGCCAACATCGGCTACTCCGCCGGCGACACCAAGCGCTACGGCGGCAACGTGTCCTTCGACTGGCACGTCGACCCGAGCCTGCAGCTGTACGCGCGCGCCACCTACGCCTACGCCAAGACCGAGCAGAACACCGGCTACACCCAGCTGGTGCCGGCCAACGTGAGCCTGGCGCAGATCGGCACCACCGGCGTGTACCAGCCGCAGATCAACCGCGTGGCGGTGCGCTACTGGTACGAGACCAACCCGGAAGTGGCGGACCTGGCCACCTTCCAGTTCGGCGCCGACAAGCAACTGGGCAACTGGACGCTGTCGCCGAACCTGTTCTACAGCTACGGCGACAACGATCGCCCGGACCACGTGGAAATCTCCGCGCGCGTGGACCAGTACGCCTCCACCCAGTTCCCGTACGGCGGCGCCAGCACCTTCTCCGGCTACGACGGCGACGGCTTCCCCAAGCCGCTGCTGACCCCGGCGATCCAGGCCCAGGCCAGCGACATCGGCAGCCTGTATGCGCGTCGCTACGGCCAGTTGACCAAGTCCTACAGCGGCCAGACCAAGGGCGGCGCCAAGTTCGACGTGCGCTACGACTTCGACCAGGGCGCGCTGAGCAACATCCAGTTCGGCGTGAAGTACGTCGACAGCTCCCGCGACTTCACCTCGCGCGACTGGACCAACAGCAAGTTCACCGATGGCACCCTGCTGCGCGACACCGGCCTGGTGGTCGGCCAGTACGACTCGGTGTACCCGGGCAAGTACGCGTGGCCGACGGTCAAGCTCAGCAACGGCGGGCTGAAGGCGATGATCGCCCAGCACCTGACCGCGGCCAGCTTCGACACCTGCGGCAGCCTGGCGATCAACAACCAGAACTGCGCGACCATGCGTGGCGACGAGGCGGTGACCTCGGCGTATGCGATGGCCACGTTCCGCACCGGCGACCTGGAAGTGATCCCGGGCGTGCGCTTCGAGCACACCAGCATCCGCAACACCTTCTGGACCATGCCCGAAGACGCCAACGGCAACGAGCTGCCCGGTTTCTTCAGCAGCAACCACACCAGCTACGACGTGCCGCTGCCGAGCGTGTTCCTGAACTACCGCCCGGGCAACGGCAATGCGGTGTACCGCGCCTCGGTGTGGACCAGCTACACCCGGCCGGCGCTGGTGCAGCTCGGCGGCGGCGCCAACTACGACGTCTCCAGCGACGGCACCACGGTCATCACCGAGGGCAATCCGGACCTGAAGCCGATCAAGTCGCTCAACGTCGACCTGTCCGGCGAGTGGGACAACGGCCACGGCGGCCACGCGATGCTGGCCGGCTACTACAAGCGCCTGACGAACTACATCTACGAGAGCGGCTCGGATCCGGCCAACGCCGGCACCAGCACCGGCGCCGGCAATGTGCGCTACGTGCGTCCGCAGAACGGCGGCGACGGCAAGGTGCTCGGCTTCGAGGCCGCGGTGCGGCAGACCCTGCAGGGCATGCCGGCACCGCTGGACGGCTTCGGCATCGGCGCCAACCTCACCCGCCAGACCACCCGTGTCGACCTGGGCATGGACGGCTTCCACGACGAGCGCATCCAGAACGCGCCCGACCTGATGGCCAACGCCGAGCTGTTCTACGAGAAGGGCCCGCTGTCGGTGAACCTGGCCTATCACTACTCCGGCGAGTACGTCTCGGTGTACGACTACTACAACCGCGGCGCCACCTGGGACGACCTGTGGGTCAAGCCGATCACGCGCGTGGACCTGCACGTGGGCTACACCTTCAACGAGCACCTGCGCGCCGACCTGTCGGTGGCCAACCTCACCAACCGCTTGAGCTACTGGGCGCACGTGGGCCACAACAGCACCGCGATCTCCGACATCGTCGATGCCGGCCGCACCGCGCTGCTGAACGTGAAGTACACGTTCTGAAGCGGGCGCTTGCGCACGCAGGACGTCGCCACCCGCCGCACGGCCTTGTGCCGCGCGGCGGGTGGGGCGTTGCCGGCCGCGCGCTGCTGCTCGTCTGGCTGGCGCTGATCGGCCTGCCGGGAGCGGCCAGCGCGGCAGCGGCACCGGCGACGGTGCCGATCGACGGCTTGCGCCTGGACCAGGTGCAACTGCTCGGCTCGCACAACAGCTATCGGCCGGTGCCGACCGCGCAGGTGCGCCAGCGCCTGCAGGCGCACGACGCGGCCGAATGGCCGGCACTGGCCTATGGCCATCCTTCGCTGCAGGCCCAGCTCGCGCTGGGGCTGCGGCAACTCGAACTCGACGTGGCCGCCGACCCGCACGGCGGCCTGTATGCCGCACCGTATGCGCATGCCGATGCGGCGACTCGCGCCAGGATGCACGCACCGGGCGCCAAGGTCCTGCACCAGCCGGGCCTGGACTACGCCAGCCATTGCCTGCGCTTCCGCGATTGCCTGGCGATCCTCGCCGCCTGGTCGCGCGCGCACCCACGGCATGCGCCGCTGGTGGTGCTGGTCAATGCGGTGGATTTCGATCCGGTGCCGGGCCTGTGGCCGCACCGTTCCGCGTTCGACGCGCACGCTCTGGACGCGCTGGACCGCGACATCGTCGAGGTGGTCGGGCGCGCGCACCTGATCGTGCCCGACGACGTGCGCGGCGACGCGCCGAGCCTGCGCGATGCGGTGTTGGCACATGCCTGGCCGCGGGTGGCGCAGGCGCGCGGCCGCTTGCTGTTCGTGCTCGATGGCAATCCGCGGCACGAGGCGCTGTATCGACAGGCGCATCCATCGCTGCGCGGCCGCATGATGTTCGGCTGGTATGCGCCGGACCAGCCGGAGGCGGCGGTGCTGTCGATCGAGGATCCGCTGGCCGAGGCGCCGCGGATCCGCGCGCTGGTGACGCAGGGCTTCGTGGTACGCACCCGTGCCGATGTCGACGGCCGCGAGGCGCGCGCGCACGACCGGCGCCGCGCACAGGCGGCGCTGGAGGCCGGCGCGCAATGGATCAGCACCGATTACTACGCCGGCGCGCCGGATCCGCAGCGGCTGGGCTACTGGCTCGGCATCGCCACGGGCCTGCGCTGCGACCGGGTCACGGCCGCGTGCGGCACGAGCGCACCGTGAGACTTTCCATGTTGGGGACGATGATGAAAACAGGTACGCGTTGGATGCTGTGGGTCGTGCTGCTGATGGCGGCATTGGGCGCGCAGGCGCGACCGGCGCCGAAGACAGCGCCCGCGCCTGCGCTGCAGGTGGAGAAGGTCTGGATGCTGTTCCGCCATGGCGTGCGCGCACCCTTGCCGGGCGAGGCCGCGGCCGCCGCGCTGGCGCCGCAGCCCTGGCCGGTGTGGGACACGCCGCCGAGCCTGCTCACCGCGCATGGCCGCACGGCGGTGGAGCGCAGCGGCGACTACACCCGGCAATGGCTGCTGCGCGATGGCGTGCTGCCGGCCCAGGGCTGCCCGGCCGACGGCACGGTCAGCATCTACGCCAACACCGACCAGCGCACCATCGTCAGTGCGGAGCTGCTCGCCGACACCCTCGCGCCTGGCTGCCATCTGCAGGCCGGCCACCAGGCCGAGGGCAGCGACGACCCGCTGTTCCGCCCGGTGGAAGCCGGCGCGGTGGACTTCGATGCCGCCGCCGCGGTGGCCTCGATCCAGGGCCAGACCGGCGGCCCGGGCGCGGTATTGGCACCGTATGCGCGCGAACTGCGCACCATGCAGAAGATCCTCGGCTGCGCGGAGCGTTGCGACTTCGTGCATATGCCCTCGTCGCTGACCCCGGGCGCGAACGGGCGCAGCCTGGCCTTGCACGGCCCGCTGGACCTGACCTCGGGCACGGCCGAGGTCTTCATCCTGCAGTACGCCGAAGGCATGCCGCTGGACCAGGTCGGCTGGGGCCGGGCGACGCCGGCGCGCATCGCCGCGGTGTCGCGACTGCACGCCTTGCTGTTCGAGATCTATGCGCGGCCGCGGTACATGGCCGCACGCGCGGGCGCGCCGCTGGCGCACCGCCTGCTGGACACCCTGAGCGCGGCCGACGCGCCGCGGCTGAGCGTGCTGGTCGCCAGCGACACCCACATCGCCGCGCTCAGCGGCCTGCTCGACCTGCACTTCCACCTGCCCGGTTTCGGTCGCGACGACGCGCCCCCCGGCGGCGCGCTGGTGGTGGAGCAGGTGCGCGACCCGCGCAGCGGCCAGCGCTACGTGCGTGCGCGCTACCAGGCGCAGTCGCTGGACCAGTTGCGCACGTTGGCACCGCTGAGCCTGCGTCACCCGCCGTTGCTGCAGACGCTGCAGATTCCGGGTTGCAGGGATCCTGCGACCGGGCTGTGTCCGCTGCCGAAGTTCGAGTCGCTGCTGCAGGCGGCGCTGCAGCGGCGCGGCTGAGCCGGCGCGAAGCTCGTTTGCTCGTCTGCTCGTCTGCTCGTCTGCTCGTCGTAGGAGCGGCTTCAGCCGCGACAGGCCATCCCAGGAATACCGGTCGCGGCTGAAGCCGCTCCTACGACGGACAGCGTGCTGACGCGTGGACGGATGACGTTGCCCTGCATTGCGATGCCGTGTTCTTTGCTCGCGGCGACAGCGATGCGTCGCTGATCCTGTAGGAGCGGCTTCAGCCGCGACAGGCGTTCGTCGTGGCGCCCAGTCACGGAGGCGGTGGCCTACGACGGCGCATCCGCGGCAGCGTCTGCGTCGACGGTTCAGCACCTCCCATCACCCCAAACGCAGAACGGGCCGCAATGCGGCCCGTTCTTTCTTGCAAGCGCGGCAGGCCGGCTTACTTCAGCTTGGCGTCCGCGCGCAGCGCCTCGGCGCGGTCGGTCTTCTCCCACGAGAACGCGGTGCCCTGGTGCTGGGCACCGGTGCCGTCGGTGTAGGTGAAGGCCTTCGGGGTGCGGCCGAAATGGCCGTACGAGGCGGTCTGCTGGTACATCGGGTGGATCAGGTCGAGCATCTGGATGATGCCGAACGGACGCAGGTCGAAGTGCTTGCGGATCAGCTTCTCGATCTTGTCGTCGGCGATCTTGCCGGTGCCGAAGGTGGTGACCGAGATCGAGGTCGGCTCGGCCACGCCGATGGCGTAGGAGACCTGCACTTCGCAGCGGTCGGCCAGCCCGGCCGCGACCACGTTCTTGGCGACGTAGCGCGCGGCGTAGGCGGCCGAGCGGTCGACCTTGGACGGATCCTTGCCCGAGAACGCGCCGCCGCCGTGGCGCGCCCAGCCGCCGTAGGTGTCGACGATGATCTTGCGCCCGGTCAGGCCGCAGTCGCCCACCGGCCCGCCGATCACGAACTTGCCGGTCGGGTTGATGTGGAACTTGGTGCCCTTGTGCAGCCACTTGGCCGGCAGCACCGGCTTGAGGATCTCCTCGCGCACGGCCTCGACCAGATGCTTCTGCTTGATGTCCGGATCGTGCTGGGTGGACAGCACCACCGCGTCGATGGCGGTCGCCACGCCGTCTTCGTAGCGCAGGGTGACCTGGCTCTTGGCGTCCGGGCGCAGCCACGCCAGCGGCGAGTTCTTCTTCTTGCGCACCTTGGCCTGCTGTTCGACCAGGCGGTGCGACAGGTGGATGGCGGCCGGCATGAAGCTGTCGGTCTCGCGGGTGGCGTAGCCGAACATCAGGCCCTGGTCGCCGGCGCCCTGTTCTTCCGGCTTCTTGCGGTCCACGCCCTGGTTGATGTCCGGCGACTGCTTGCCGATCAGGTTGAGCACGCCGCAGGTCTCGCCGTCGAAGCCGACGTCGGAGCTGTTATAGCCGATGTCCAGGATCACCTTGCGGGTCAGCGCTTCCAGGTCGATCCAGGCGCTGGTGGTGATTTCGCCGGCGACGATCGCCACGCCGGTCTTGACCAGCGTTTCGCAGGCCACGCGCGCGCGCTTGTCCTGGGTCAGGATCGCGTCGAGCACCGCATCGGAGATCTGATCGGCGATCTTGTCCGGGTGGCCTTCGGAGACCGACTCGGAGGTGAAGAGATAGCTGGACATCGCGGCTATATCCTTGTATTCGGATGAAAAGATGGAGGCGAATGATACACGGGCGCCGGGCGGCGTGCATGCTGCCCGGGGCGGACGTTGCCCAAGGTTAACCGGTTGGCGCGCCATGGTGCGCCCGTCACCTTGCCGTAGTCAGATTGCAAGATCGGTGTCGCCGCCGCGGCCGAAGCTGTGCGCAGTCAGCAAGGGGGCTTGCCGTGCTCGCACTCGAACGCCGTCTTCAGGACCGCTACCCGCACTGGTTTGCCGGACGCCGCTCGCGGCTGGTCCGGCCATTGCTGCGCGGCCTGCAGAAATGGTCGGGACTGGACGCGCTGGACGCGTTCCTGGAGGCCAACCGCGACCTGCGCGGGTTCGCCCTGGTCCAGGCCGGACTGGATTTCCTGCAGGCCCGCTACGTGGTGGGGCCGACCGCGGCCGAGTGCATCCCGGCGCGCGGGCGCCTGCTGATCGTCGCCAATCACCCCTCCGGCGCGCTGGATGCGCTGGCGTTGCTGGACTGCGTCGGCCAGGTGCGGCGCGACGTGAAGATCGTCGCCAACGATTTCCTGTGGGCGCTGGAAGGGCTGCGCGAGCTGCTGCTGCCGGTGCGCATCCTCGGCGGCGCACCGTCGCCGGCCAGCGTGCGGGCGATCGAGCAGGCGCTGGCGCAGGAGCAATGCGTGATCGTGTTCCCGGCCGGCGAGGTCTCGCGGCTGGGCTGGGGCGGCGTCGCCGACGGGCGCTGGCGCCGCGGCTTCCTGCGCTTCGCCCTGCGCACCGCCGCGCCGGTGCTGCCGGTGCGCATCCACGCACGCAATTCGGCGTTGTTCTACGGCGCTTCGGCGCTGTTCAAGCCGGCCGGCACCGCGCTGCTGGCGCGGGAGATGTTCGCCCGCCGCGAGCGCCGCATCGCGCTCAGCCTGGGCCGCGCCCGTGCGCTGCCGCAGGACCTGCCCGAAGCCGAACTGATGCGGCGCCTGCGCAGCGAGCTGTATGCGCTCGGCCGCAGCGGCGGGCAGGCCGCGCCGAGCGAGGAGGCGCTGGTCGCCGCCGAGGATCCGGCGCAGCTGGCCGTGGAAGTGGCCGGCCTGCGCAGCCTTGGCCATACCCTGGACGGCAAGCAGATCCGCGTCGGCCGGCTGCGCGCCGGCTCGGCGCTGCTGCGCGAGATCGGCCGCCTGCGCGAGCTGACCTTCCGCGCGGTGGGCGAGGGCACCGGCCGGCGCCTGGACCTGGACGACTACGACACCTGGTACGAACACATCGTGCTGTGGGACGGCGCCGCCACGCGCGTGGTCGGCGCCTACCGGGTCGCCCGCGGTGCACCGGTGCTCGCCGAGCGCGGCCTGGCCGGCTTCTACACTGCCGAACTGTTCCGCTATGGCGAGGGCATGCTGCCGCGCATCGCCGCGGGCATGGAACTGGGCCGCAGCTTCGTGGTGCCGGATTACTGGGGCAGCCGCAGCATCGACTACCTGTGGCAGGGCATCGGCGCCTATCTCCAAGACCATCCGCAGGTGCGCTACCTGTTCGGCGCGGTGTCGATCAGCGCCGCGTTGCCGTACGCGGCGCGCGAGCAGATCGTCGCCTACTACGCCCGCTACTACGGCGACGCCAGTGGCGAAGCCGCCTCGGCGCGGCCGTTCCCGTATCCGGAAGCGCCGCCGGCGTTCGACGAACTGGACGCCGACACGGCCTTCAAGGTGCTCAAGGGCAACCTCGACGCGCTGGGCGCGGCGGTGCCGATGCTCTACAAGCAGTACACCGATCTGTGCGAACCCGGTGGCGCGCGCTTCCTCGCCTTCGGCGTGGATCCCGCGTTCAACGACGCCGTCGACGGCCTGATCGAGCTGGACCTGCAGCGCATCCGCAGCAAGAAGCGCGCGCGCTACCTCGAACGTCCCCGCAACGAAGCAGAGGTGGTGGCATGAGTCCGCTCAACAGCCTGGCACCGCGCCGCGCGGTGTTCGTCTCCGATGTGCACCTGGGCGCGCCGCATTGCCACGCACGCGAGCTGGCCGATTTCCTAGGCGGCCTGCGCTGCGACCAGTTGTACCTGGTCGGCGACATCGTCGACTTCTGGTGGATGGCGCAGCGTCGCGCGGTGTGGAGCGCGGCGCACCAGCGCGTGATCGATGCGCTGCACGCGCTGGCCCGCGGCGGTACCGAACTGATCTACGTCCCCGGCAACCACGACCGGCCGATCCGCCGCTTCTGCGGGCTGGCGCTGCCGGCGATGCAGGTGCGCCGGCGCGCGGTGCACGCCACCGCCGACGGACGCCGCCTGCTGGTGGTGCATGGCGACGACTACGACAGCGTGACCCAGTTCGGCGGCCTGCAGGAGAAGTTCGGCGACTGGCTGTACTACCGCATCCTCACCGGCAACCAGCTGACCAACCGCGTGCGCCGCCGCCTGGGCATGCGCTACTGGTCGCTGGCCGACTACCTGAAGCGGCAGAGCAGCGCCGCCGAGCGCTACATCGAGCGCTTCGTCGCCGCCGGTCTGGACGACGCGCGCCGTCGCGGCCTGGACGGGGTGATCTGCGGCCACGTGCACCGCGCCGGGCTGTTCGAGCGCGACGGCCTGGTCTACGCCAACGACGGCGACTGGGTCGAAAACCTTACTGCGCTCGCCGAAGAGGCCGACGGCACCCTGCGCCTGCTCTCGCACCGTGGCGACGTGCTGCGCGAACTGCCGACGCGCCTGCGGCTGGTGCAGGAGAACGTCTGGCCGCGCGCGGCCTGAATTAGCCGATCATGACAGGCGGCGCTGCACAGCCTGGCGCGTGAGTGGCAGGTCGTGCGTTCGACTGCTGCGGTGCCTGCGCGTCGTGCGGCTGTCCTTGTCGCGAATCGCCTCGGGCGTGGCGCCGCCGTCCCTGCACTGGACGGAAGCGTAGAACCCGGTGTGACCGCTATTCCACGATGACCCGTGTGTGGTGTGCATCACCACCGCGCGCGCTTGCCCGGCTTCCGTGGCATCGGGTCTACTGCGATGCGTCGGCGCGGCATGCCCGGGCAGGAACCCACGTTCGCTCCCGGGCGTCACGCTGATCCATGTCGCTGCGGCGCGTGTGCGCCGCATCCCGATCCGTTCTGGAGTTGTGGAGACCGTGAAACCAGGGAAGGCGTTGTGCGGCCGGTCGCGCAGATCCATTGGGACGTGGTTCGGCTTGGTCGGGTCCGGAGTTTCTGGCGATCCCGTCCAGGCGAATGTCACCGCGTCTGGCATGCGGCCGCGGACATGCCTGCGATGGGCGTGCCTGAGCGTCCTGCTCGCGGCGAGCGCGTCCGCGATTGCGCAGAACACGATCTATGGCTGCGCGGAGCCCGCGGCGCCGCGGCCGCTTCCCGATCCGCTGTTGTGCGTGCAGCAGGCGGGCATGTCGACGCCGCACTCGGCGGGCGATGCGCGGGTCGAGGCATTGTTCGCGCGTGCCAGGCAGCAACTCGATGGCGGCCGCTTCGACGCCGCCGAGCAGGCGCTGGATTGCGCGCAGGCCAACCTCGGCGATGCCGGCGGCGCGCGCTTGCGTTACGAGCTCACCCGCCGCCGCGGCATTCTCGATTTCCGCCGCGAACGCCTGCCGCAGGCGCTGGCGCGCTTCGAGTGCGCGGCCACGCTGTCCCGCTCGCTGCACGACCGCATGGGCGAGGCGCGCGATCTGAACAACGTCGGTGCGGCGCTGCGCCGGCTCGGGGATTTTCGCGGTGCCCTGCGCAACCTGACGCTGAGCCTGGACATCCAGCGCGCGCGCGGCTCGGTCTCGGCGTCCGTGCTGACCAATATCGCCGACGTGTATCGCGAACTGCGCGAGTCCGACACCGCGATGCGCTACTACCGCGATGCGCTTGCCGCCAACCGCGCGCAGGGCGACGCCATCGAGGCGGCGCACGTGCAGGAGACCATGGCCGAGCTGGCGCTCGACAGCGGCGACACGCCGCAGGCGCTGGCCTGGTTGCAGGAGGCGCTTGCCGTGTACCGCGCGCAGGGCCGCCGCGTGTACGAACTGCGTGTGCACGATGGCCTGATCCGCGCGGCATTGGCGCTCGGCGACGTCGCGCAGGCGCAGCGCTGGAGCTCCAGTGCGCTGGCGCTCGCCGAGGCATGGGCGCTGCCGCTGCCGTCCGCGCTGCAGTTGCAGCTGGCGCGGACGGCCCGCCTCGAAGGCAACGCGGCCGCCGCCGCGGCCCGCTTGCGCGCGGCGCTGGTGGCGGCCGCCGGCGGCGATCCGGTGCGGGTGCCGTTGCTGGAGGAGTTGGCGCGGCTGCAGGAAAGCAGTGGCGATACGGCGGCGGCCATCGCCACGCTGCGGCGCGCGAACGCGGAGGCTGCGGCGCTGGTCCGTGCGCAGCACGATCGCCAGTTGGACTGGCTGCGGATCCGCTTCGACACCGCCGAAAAGCAGCGCACCATCGACGCCCTGCAAAGCGAGAACCGCCTGCGCCAGGTCCAGCTGCGCCAACGCACGTTGCTGCTGTGGCTGGCATTGGTGTCCGGCGTCGCCGCCGCGCTCGGCCTCTGGCTGTGGCTGCAGCGTCGCCGCCAGCGCGAGCGCTTGCTGCAAGCCGCACGGCAGGTCCGCCACGAGGAGCAACTGGCCCGCTATCGGCGAGAGGCGGATGCGCTGGCCGAGGATCGCAGCCTGCTGCAGACCCTGCTCGACAGCCGCGAGGACGCACTGTGCCTGCTCGATGCCGAAGGCCAGGTCCTGGCCACCAATCGTGCCGGCCGCCTGCTGCTCGGCGGTGCGGACGACGCCGAACCGGTCGGGCAGCCGGTGTTCGCCTGCGTTGCCGAGGGCGACCGCCCGGCGTTGCAGGCGGCGCTGGAGCGGATGGAGGACAGCGCCGCGCAGCGCCTGGAGATCGTCGCACGGCATGGCACGCCGCTCGCCGTGACCTTCGCGCCCTGGCGCGGCGGCGATGGTTTGGTCGTTCTCGCGCTGCAGGAACGCGACCGTGGCGCGGTGGCGGAGACCGCGCAGGCCGAACACACGCCAGCGGAGGCCGCCGCGCCTGCGTTGCGCGATGCCTTCCGGCGCGCGCTGGTCGACCTGATGCTCGCGGTCATCGACACCTGGGAGCGCGCCACCGCGACCGGCCGCCTGGAGTTGGCCGAGCGCAGCCGGATCTGGCGCGTGAACATCGACGATGGCCGCTTGCGCGCGCGGGCGATGGAGCGCTACCTGGCGGTCTCCAAATTGCCCAGCAACCCGCGCTGGCGGGATGTGCTGCGCTCGGCCTATTTCGTGCTCGCGCACTGCGAGGGGCTGTCGGCAGAGGCGCGCGCCGCCCTGCAGTCCAGGATCGACACGGTGCTGGCCTACACCCGCCGGGACGCGCTCGGCTGAGCGTGTCTGGCCCCGCTGCTGGCGATCATTGGCCGCCCTGAGGCGAGCGCGCGCCTGCATGGTGCATCAGCGCCCGCGCTTGGCCGGGCAGACCACACAGGCGCCCTTCAAGCCTTGCTCCATGCGGTAGGCGCTGTGGTGGTCCCGTGACAGGAAGGTCGTCGGGCCGAGCACGATGGGCTTGGCCGAGCGCGACGGCGCCACCACCTCGCAATAGGCGGCGATGGTGTTCAGCGTATTGGTGTACGGCTCGTGGCTATCGACCACGCCGCACTTGTCCATCGTCTGCCGCAATTGCTCGCCGTCGAAATCGAATTTCACCACCACCTCCGGTTCCTGGCTCTCCTCCAGACACCAGTCCGGCGGCAGGGTGTCGTGGGCGTGGGCGGCCAGGGGTAGGGCAAGCAGCACCGCGACGAGGGCGGCATGGAAGAGGGAACGGTGGGTGGGCATCGGAACCTCGCAATGCGCAGAAGAAGAGCCCGCAGCCTACGAGCGGGGCTGCGGCCGATGCCAGCGCATCCGCGGGTATAGACCGGGAATAAATCCGGCTAACGCATTGATTCTCCGATGGTCGCATCGTGCCGCGCTGCGGGCTCGCGCGTCCGCGGCCCGCCGCGCCTGCGCCATGGCCCCGGCAATTCGACCCGATTCGCTCCCGTGGCGACCCGGGTTTGCCCTCGTGCCGCGGCGGCGGCCTGCCTAGCCTGAAATCGCCGGATCGCACCGAGTGCCGATGCGGTGGTGGCCACATCCCCCGGGGGCGATGCACGCAACCCCAGCCATCTCCAATCCCTTCCATATCGCGAGAGAACGCTCATCATGAAGAAGAAGCTCCTTGTCGCAACCGCCTTGCTTGCGGGCAGTGTCGTCGGCGCCCCTGCGCTGGCGGCGGAAAACCCGGTGGACCAGGCCGGCATCCAGCACAACATGTACCTGGGCTGCCTGATGGACCTGAATGCCACGGCCGAAGACGCGCTGACCCTGCTGGTCAAGAAGTGCGGCTATGCCCCCGGCGTGCCGCTGGAACGATTCGTCGCCACGCAGCAGCCCATCGTCGACGCGGTCGACCCGACCCGGCCGATGACCGAAAACCTGGCCGGGCTGCGCCAGCAACTGAGTGCCTACGAATACTCGTTCATCGAGCGGATGGACCAGATCGTGCAAAACGCCGAAGACTTCGACGCGGCGGCGTTGCAGTTCGAGGAACTGGAGCGGGAAGGCATCGCGCGGCTCGACCCCAAGTCGAAGAATGGCGCGCTTGTCCTGGGCGCGCTTAGCGTGGCCAGGCACTCCACGCAGTACTGGTCCAAGTATGCGGCCGAGCATGGGGAGTCCGCGGCTGGCGGAGCTACTTCGAAGAAGGGCTTCTGGAAGTGGTTTGCCACCATCGGCTCGGACGTGGTCGGCTATGCGCTCTCAAGCAACATCGGCGTGGCGGCAACCGTTTCCAACGTTGTCCACGGATGGTTCAAGTGAGCGGCTGATCAAACGGCGCATGGAGTAAGGGCAGGGCGTCCCCGGTGGGGCGCCTTGCCTGTTCTATGTGGCAGGCAGGCAAAGCGTGTTCGCCAGTCCGTTCGTCAAGGCGCGGCGTCGACGGTCTTTCGCCACTGCCACGGCCACGCACCCATCCCCGCATCGCTGCTAGCATCGGCCGATGGATTCCCTTACCCAGATCGTGCTCGGCGGCGCCATTGCCGCCGCCATCGCCCCGGCCGCACATCGGCGCGCTGCACTGCTTGCCGGTGCCGCGCTCGGCACCGTGCCGGATCTCGATGCGCTGATCCTGTTGCCGCTGACCCGCGATCCGGTGACGCTGATGACGGTGCATCGCAGCATCAGCCATTCGCTGTTCGTGCTGCCGTTGCTCGGCTGGCTGATCTGGTGGCTGTTCCGGCGCTTCGGCCATGGACGCGTGGCCGAAGCGCCACGCCGCTGGTTCTGGGCGATCCAGCTGGCGTTGATCACCCATCCGCTGCTGGATGCGTTCACCGTCTACGGTACGCAGCTGTGGTGGCCGCTGCGGCCATCGCCGACGATGTGGTCGAGCGTGTTCATCATCGATCCCGCCTACACGCTGTGGCTGTTGCTGGCCTGCGCCATCGCCTGGTTCGCCCGCGCGCGACGCGTGGCGCAGCAGGCGTTGCTGGTCGGACTGCTGTTGAGCACTACCTATCTGGGCTGGTCGCTGCTGGCCAAGCACCTGGTCGACCGCGAGGCCGACCGCGCGCTGGCGGCGATGGGACTGGCGCAGGCGCCGCGCTTCTCGGTACCGATGCCGTTCAACACGCTGCTGTGGCGGGTGGTGGCGATGACCCCGAGCGGCTATGTGATCGGCGAACGCTCGCTGGTCGCCGACCACGGGCCGATGCGCTTCCAGGGCTATCCCTCCAACACCCAGGCGCTGGCGCGGGTGCGCGACCTGCCGGCGGTGCAGCGACTGAGCTGGTTCAACCGCGGCTTCATGCGCGCGCAGGTCAAGGACGGCGAATTGGTGCTCAGCGACCTGCGCATGGGCCTGGAGCCGGACTACAACTTCAATTTCGCCGTGGCGCGACAGCAGGGCGACGGCTGGGCGGCGATGCCGCCGCGGCAGCTGCAGGCGGCGTACCGGGCGCCGGTGGCACGTGGGCAGATTGGTGCGGCGCTGGCGCGGATGTGGCAACGGATCTGGACCGAGCCCGCATCGCCCGCGCCGGTGAGCGCGCAGGTGCCTGCCGCGGCGCGTTGAGCGCGGCGCAATGGAGCGTGGCGCGATGCGCCTTCATTGCCGGTGCCAAGTCGCACGAAGCGGCAATGGCTGCCAGGACTTACGAGCATACTTCTCGTGCTCGGCTGCCCCGCACGTGGCCATCACCTGCCGCGGTGATTCCCGGTCGAGATCGAACTTCGTCACCACCTCCGGCTTGTGATCCTGCTCCAGGCAGCAGTCCGGCGGCAGGGTGGGGTGTCTCGGCTGTGGACGGCTAACGGCAAGCTCGAAGGGCCGCGACGACGACGGCATGGACGGCGCGACGCTGGTGAGTAAGTGAGCTTCCTAACCACAAGGCGCGCAACAGCCGCGTTGCAGCGACGCCGCGATTCCAGTGCATCCGCGGCGATGGATCGGGAACGAATCGGCGCAAGGCATTGATTCCTCGATCATGGAGTGTCCGCCGCAAGCCAGCGTCGCGTTTGCGATGCGGTGACGGCGCCATCGATTCGCCCATTCGACCCGGTTCGTTCCCGTCGCGACCCGGTTTCGTCCTCGTGCGTCGCCGCAGATCTGCCTAGCCTGAAACGGTCGCATCGCGCCGTGTGCCGGTGCGGTGGTGATCGCCTTGCCTGGATCCTCCGCAGGAACGTCGGGAGACCTGGGCCACCCTCCATCCATTGCATGGGAACACGCATGACGAAAAAACTCTTTATCGCAATCGCCACCCTCCTGGTCGGCAGTGCCGTCGGCGCCGCCCCTGTGCTGGCGGCCGAGAACCCGATGGACCAAGCGGGCATCCAGCACAACATGTACCTGGGCTGCCTGATGGACACCAACGCCTCGCCCGACGAGGCCCTGGCCGTGCTGGTCGAGAAGTGCGGCTACAACCCCGGCATGCCGCGGGAGCGCTTCATCGCCACGCGCAAGCCCATGATCGATGCCATCGATCCGGCCCGGCCGATGACCGAGAACCTGGCCGGGCTGCGCCAACAGCTGAGTGCCTACGAATTCTCGTTCATCGTGCGCATGGACCAGATCGTGCAGAACGCCGGCGGCCTGGATGCGGCGGCGGTGCAATTCGAGGAACTGGAACGGGAAGCCATCGCACGGCTCGATCCCACGTCGAAGAACGGTGCGCTGGTACTGGGCGGTCTGAGCGTGCTCAGACACTCCGCACGCTACTGGTTCAAACTTGCGGCCGGCACCACATCGAGACAGGCGGCGCCTCCCCATCTGGGCTGGGCGATGGTCGCAGCGGCTGATGCGGGAGGCTATATCGCAACGAGCGACCCCGCATTTGCGTCTGCCGCTTCCTATGCAAGCTTTAGCACACTCGCTGTGCTGGGATATTTCCCGCTCTACGCAGACTAGAATCTGCCGCATCATCTTGCTTCAGGCAGTGCGGCTGACATCGACAAAGGCGTTCTCGATGGGACGCCTTGCTTCATTAGGCACGCGGAGAATGCGGGCGTGTCGCCACTGTGCCTGGCGTGCAGGCGCGGCGCCGACCTGTGCTTCTGGAGGGGTCTGAGGCAAGCTTTTCTCCGCGCCAGCAAAATAGTGTCGCGCTACGACTTCAACTTCGCTGTGCGACAGCAGGGCGATGGCTGGGAGGCGATTCCGCCGCAGCAACTGCAGGCGGCGTACCGGGCGCCGGTAGGTCGGGCAGATCGGTACAGCGCTGGAGCGCATGTGGCAGTGGATCTGGACCGAGCCGGCATCGTCCGCGCCGGTGCGCGCGCAAGCGCCAGCGACGCGGTGAGCGCCATGAAAGCAACTCAATACACCGTCGCGTGCGCCTGCACGAACGAATAGAAGAACACCGCGTCCGGGTCGCTCTGCACCTGGGCCATTTCCCGGCGCATGCCGGCCACGGTTTCCTCATCCACCGCGCCGGCCTGCAGCAGCCGTTCGGCCGCAGACAGCAACAGTTCCTCCCAGAACCCGATCATGGTCTTGCGCCGCGCCGGCTCGCGGTTGTCCAGGTGCAGCGTCTTGATCTCGGTGCTGACGTCGCGATAACCGCCGGCCAGCAACAGGTTGCCGAGCTTGGCGCCGACGAACGGGTCGCCGCCGTGGTCGTACTGGAAGTCGTTGAACGCCATCCAGTAGCGCCACACGTTCGGCGAGTACGGATGCAGCAGGAACGAGGCGTTCATCACCTCGGTCACGTACACCGGCGACCCCGGTGCCAGCACCCGCCGCACTTCGCTGAGCACCCGCGCCGGCGACGGCACGTGCTCCAGCACCCAGCACAGGAACGCCGCATCGAAGCTGCGCGGCTGGAACGGCAGGTCGCCGGCATCGGCCTGCTGCAGCGTGTAGCGGTCCTGGCACCAGGGCATGCGCTGCAGGTTCTCGCGCGCGGCCTGCAGTTGCGCCTCGCTCAGGTCGATGCCGGTGACATGCAGCTCCGGGAAGCGCCGCAGCAGCACTTCGGTCTGCGCGCCGACGCCGCTGCCCACTTCCAGCAGGCGCCGCGCGCCGGTGTAGTCGATCTGGTTGAACAGGGTGGCTTCCAGCAAGCGCGCCTGCTTCAGCAGGCGTGCCTGTTCGGTGTCGGAATAGCCGTGCAGATAGGTCGGGGTGTCGGGAGACGTGCCCATGGCGGTGCTCCAGGGAGAAGAAAACGTCAGGCGGCGGCGGACAAGGCCGGCGGCACCTCGGCGATCAGCGCATCGAAGTACTCGGCGGTCAGCGCCAGTTGCGCCTGCGCGCTCTCGGCGCGGTTGACCACGGCGCGGAACGCGGCGTTCTCGGGTTGATCCTTGGCATACCAGCCCAGGTGCTTGCGCGCGATGCGCACGCCCTGCGCCTCGCCGTAGAACGCGTGCAGGGCCTGCAGGTGGCCGAGCAGGGTGTCGCGGACGAAGGTCAGCGACGGCGCCGGCCGCAGTTCGCCGGTGGCCAGGTAGTGCGCGATCTCGCCGAAGATCCACGGCCGGCCCTGCGCCGCGCGCCCGACCATCACCGCGTCGGCGCCGGTCGCTGCCAGCACCTGCGCCGCCTTCTGCGGCGAATCGATGTCGCCGTTGGCGATCACCGGAATGCGCAGCATCGCCTTGATCTGGGCGATGGTCGCGTACTCGGCCTGGCCGCTGTAATGCTGGTCGCGGGTGCGCCCGTGCACCGCCAGCGCGGCGATGCCGCAGTCCTCGGCGATGCGCGCGATGACCGGGCCGTTCCGGTGGTCGCAGTCCCAGCCGGTGCGGATCTTGAGCGTCACCGGCACCGGCGAGGCCTTCACCACCGCGCTGAGGATGCGCGCCACCAGCGCCTCGTCGCGCATCAGCGCCGAGCCGGCCCAGGCGTTGCACACCTTCTTTGCCGGGCAGCCCATGTTGATGTCGATCAGTTGCGCGCCGTGGTCGGCGTTGTAGCGCGCGGCCTCGGCCAGTTGCTGCGGTTCGGTGCCGGCGATCTGCACGCTGACCGGGTCCGGCTCGCCGGCGTGGTCCATGCGCTGCAGCGACTTGCGGGTCTGCCAGAAGCGCGGATCGGAGATGGTCATTTCCGATACGGCCAGGCCGGCGCCCAGCCGCTTGCACAGCAGCCGGAACGGCTTGTCGGTGACCCCGGCCATCGGTGCCAGGATCACCTTCGGTTCGATCGTGTAGGGGCCGATACGCATGCCGCTAGTGTAGCGGAGGCCGCCTCGGCGCCGCTTGGCGCCGTGGCTAGCCGGGCCGGTGAGGCGCGCGGCCGATGAGGGGCAGCGCGCCGCAGCCGGCGCAGCCCGCGGGCGAGGCTGCCGCCTCATCCGGGGAGCGGTCGTGCCATCACATCTGCCGCGACAGGCGGATGTTGTCCAGATACAGCGATGCCGGCCGCGCCGCACTGCCGCGGAACTCGATGCGGTTGCTGCCGGCAGTGAGGACCACCGGTTGCTGCAGCGTCGCCCAGTCGCTGGCGGAGGGGGTCTGCGCGAACGTCGGCGTGCCGACCTTCACGCCATTGACGTACAGGTCGACGTTGCCGATGCTCGCGCCCGCGGTCGAATAGCGGATCTGCAACTGGTAGGTGCCGGCGTCGGTCACGCGGATGTCGTCGCGCACGCTGGCGACCGGGCTGGTGCCGAAGTCCACGTAACCCAGGCCCTGGTAGTTGCGCACCGAGCCGGACACGCCATTGGCGACCAGGCTGCGGATGTTGCGGAAGTCGAAGTGCTCGGCTTCGTACTGTTGCACGCCGGTGTAGGCCGGTGGCGCCTGCGGGGCCTGTACGGACGCGATGGGCGCTCCGCTGAGGCGTCCGCTGGCGTTGCCGGTGCATCGCACGTTGATGTCCAGCGGCCCGTTGTGCGCCACGCGCAGGGTCAGGCCGTCGGCGGTCGCGGTGCTGGTCACCGTGCTGGGCTGGTGGTCGCCGCGATCGGCGAAGTCGAAGGTGGGCGTGGTGCTGGCGCCATCGATGTCGATCGTATCGGTCTTCAACGCCCCGTTGGGGGAATCGAAGTTGGTCAGGTAGATCGACAGCGAGTCGGGGAACTCCTTGATCACGCCGCTGGTGTAGGGCGCATAGGTCACGCTGACGGCGGCGCAGCTGTTGTACTTGAGCGGCAGGGTGCCGCTGGCGCTCTGGCCGGCCTTGGACGGGTTGTAGGTCACCCAGGTATTGTCCTGGCGCCCGGCGTAGATGTCGCCGCTGTATTCCTGCGGAAACAGCGCGTCCAGCTCGGCGCGCTTGGCCTCGATGGTGGGCCAGCGCGCGGCATATCCGCTCTTGGCGATCTGCACCTGGAACGATTTGGCGGTGGCGTCGGTCAGTTGCCAGACGGTGGGGATGGCCGGATAGCGTCCGGTCTTCTTGTACCAGCTGTGCTGGTTGAGGTACGTGCCGTCGCCGTCGATCAGGTACAGGCCGCTGAACAGGGTTTCCGGCGAGGAGTACAGGTTCCTGTCGTCGCCGGTGGTGGCGTCGTTGACGATCACCACCTTGGAGCGATCGATCACTTCCTGGCGGTCGAGGATGCGCAGCGTGCCGTCGAGGATCTTGCGGTAGATGTCCAACTGGATGTTGCGGTAGTGCGGGTAGAACTCCCAGCGGCGGCTGCTGTAGCCGTCGGCCGTGGTGGCGTTGGGCAAGGTGTGCACCGCATCGAGCATGATCTGTTCGGGGCCGTCGAACACGGTCTCGCCGGTAAAGGCCAGGTGCTCGATCAGGTGCGGCGATCCTGCCTGGACCGGATATGCGCTGTTGTCGCTGGTGTACCAGCCGGTGCGGTCGGGGCGAATGCCGTAGTGGCCGGCGAAGCCGGACAGGAACATCCCCAGGCTCACGCTTTCGATGTCGTGATAGCCATAGCCGCTGGTGAACTTTTCCTCGATGATGAAGTTGTCGGCGTAGCTGCCCACCGCGGCGCGCAAGCGCGGGTTGCGCTTGACCATCGCCAGCGGGTTGATGTTCGCCCCCCAAAAACCGCCGGTGAAGCTCACCGTCAGGTAGCCGCCGTACTTGTGGGTCAGCTTGAGCAGATTCGACCAATGCTCCCAGCGCTGCGCGGCCGAACCGGAACACGGTTGATCGAAGCCCCAGAACTGTTCGGCATAGTTGAAGCCGATGAAGTTGGGATAGTCGCGGAAGAATTCGCCATAGACGGTCGACTCCAGGTCGGCATCCGGCGCGTAGTCCGGGAAGTGGCTGAAACCGCCGCTGGACGGCTGGATCATCGCCCACACACCGTTGGTCGCAGCGGTCTTGATCCAGGATCGCGCGGTTTCGATGCCGTTCTCCACCTGCAGCCAGTTGCATTGATTGCCGGTGGCGCCCTGGTGGTAGATCGAGAGGGAGATCAGCAGCACCGTGTAGGGGCGCAGATCCGCCGGAATCAGGTCGATGATCTTCTGCGGATCGGCCGAATTCCAGGTGTCGGCGTGGACCAGGAACATCGGTTGGCGCGGCGACAGCGGGCGGCGCAGCGGCGTGCTGGAGCCGTCGCTGCCGGCATCGGCATCGGCGTCGCTTGCAGCGGTTGCTGTGGTCGCCGGTGTGGCGGTGCGCGTGGTCGCCGACCAGGCCATCGGTGCGGCAACGGCTGCCGCCGGCGTCGCGGTCCGGCTGTCGCCGTTCTCGTCGCCGCCGCACGCGGTCAGCAGCAGGCACAGCAGCGCGCTGGGAAGCGCGCGCGTCATCCATCCTCGGTGCTTGTTCATCGAAGAATCCATTTTGCAGTGGGGGAGTGCGTCGGCAGCGGCGGTCGTGGCCGCATCCTGCGACATGGCGAGCGGGCACTGCCTGAGCGGCGGCGAATCTAGCAAGCGTTCATCTGCCGCGACTGCGAACGGCCGCACGTTGCGCGCCGGTGTTTACGCAAATCGCAAAAGACGCGTGGCGATTCTGCGCGTGAGGCGCGACGTCGGCATCCAACGGTTACGCACGTCTCATCGCATGGCGGCGCAGCGGCACGGTGCAGGCGTGACACGCAACGCATGTGGGCCGCGTGCTGCGTAGGGCCGCGTCACACCGAGCAATGAGAAGGGCGAGGCCGCGTGCATCGCGGCGCTGTGGCGCACACGGCCAATCGTGCATGGGCAATGCGCTTTGCTGCACCGCACCGGCTGCGACCGCTGCGCGCGTCAGCGGATCAGTTGGTACAGCTCGAAGCCGTTGTCCTTGCCGTCCAGGATCAGCAGCAGTTCGTTCGGGCCCAGCGCGACCAGGCGGCCGACGCTGTTGCCGTGCGTGCCGTCGGAAACATGGCCGGGCGCGTAGGCCGCTTCCGGCTCGTCGTTGACCGTGCTTGCGCCGAGGAAGGCCAGCTCATGGCTGCCGGCGGACAGCGGATACAGCGTGCCGCTGCGGCGCTGCGAGCCGCTGGTCTTGCTCAGGTGGTAGCCGCAGGGATCGCGGCGGATCTCGGCCTTGAAGAACGGGTACGCATAGGCGAAGCGTGGGTCGACCTGGATCGAGCGCAGCTTCCAGCGGCCTTCCAGCTTGCCGGGCTGCTGCGGCGTCCGTGCGCGCTGCAGCAGGCTGCGCGCCAGCGCGGCGCCTGCTTCCTGCTCGGCATCGTCGTAATGCGGTGCGATGACCTGTTGCAGGTGTTCGGCGGACACGGTCACCGCGGCGCGGTCGGCATCGGCGGCCAGGCTGTTCCAGTCGCAGCGCGGCGCGGCGGCGGCGGACAGTGGGAGCAACAACGCGCACAGCGCGCCGAACGGCAACAGGGACGGGCGGGGCATCGGGAACGCCTTGTCGGAATGCGGCCGGCACGGCGGCCGGCGGTGTGTCGTCAGGGAACGCAGCAAACGCGGCGGTTCGCACCGCCGCGCACAGACTCAGCCGGCGTCCGGGGTCAGCCGCGGCATCGACGCCGCCGCGCCTTCGGCCTCGGTGGAGCGCGCCGCGTAGTGGTTGGCGAAGCGCACGTGGGTGGCGAACGCGGCGTTCGGCGACTGCGCCAGCGACGCCACCAGGGCGCCGTTGAAGGCGTCGCCGGCGCCGGTGGTGTCCACGGTATGCGCGGTTTCGGCGCCGATCCGGTAGTACGGCTGGGTGTCGCCGAGCAGGCGCTCCTCGGGGTGCGAGATGAACGCACCGACCGCACCCAGCGTCACCACCACGGTGCCGCCCGGCAGCAGCTTGCGGCACAGCGCGTGCAGGCTGCCGCCATCGGTGGCGGCGACGTCGTCGGCGTCCACGCGCACGCCGACATGGCGCGCGAGCAGGGCGGCGAACTCGGTTTCGTTGGGGGTCAGCACGTCGGCCAGCTTGAGCAGGCCGATGCTGGTCTGCGCGTTGGCCGGGGCGGCGTTGAGCACCGTGGTCAGGCCGGCCTCGCGGGCCAGCGCCAGGGTGCCCTCGATGGTCTCGATCGGCGATTCCAGTTGCGCCAGCAGCACCCGCGCCGAGCCCAGCAGCGGACGCTGCGCCTGCACGAAGTCCAGGCTCAGCGCGGCGTTGGCGCCGGCGCCGATGACGATGGTGTTGCGGCCGTGGCCGTCGACGTAGATGCCGCCGGTGCCGGTCGGCTCGGTGCTGGCCTCGGCGACCAGGGCGATGCCGTCCTGCGCGGCCAGGCCGCGCGCCATCGCGCCGCCGGCGTCGTCGCCGAGCGCGCAGACGAAGCTGGTACGCGCGCCGGCGCGTGCCGCCGCCACCGCCTGGTTGAAGCCCTTGCCGCCGGGGCCGGTGCTGTAGCGGCCGGCGATGGTCGCCCCCGGTGCGGGCAGATTCTCGCAACGCCACACATGGTCGACATTGAACGAACCGACGACGATGACCGAACTCATAGGCATGTACTGCTTCTCGACTGGAACTGGAAAAAAGAAAGACGGGTGCGGCGGATGCCGCGACCGGATCAGGCGAAGTGCGACAGCACCCCGGCGATGGTCGCGGTCATGAAGGTGGCGATCGAGCCGCCCAGCACCGCACGCAGGCCGAAGCGGGCCAGGTCATGCCGGCGCTCGGGGGCCAGGCCGCCGATGCCGCCGATCTGGATCGCGATCGAACTGAAGTTGGCGAAGCCGCACAGCGCGTAGGTGGCGACCAGCCGGCCTTCCGCGCTCAGGCTCACGCCCGGCACCTGGCCCTGGACGATACGCGACAGCTCGGTATACGCGACGAACTCGTTGATGACCACCTTCTGGCCGATCAGCGAACCGACCGTGGTCGCATCCGGCCACGGCGTGCCGATCACCCAGGCCACCGGCGCCAGCACGTAGCCGAAGATGGTGGACAGGTTGGTCGGGCGGCCGATGGCGCTGGCCAGGCCGGTGACGTCGCCGAGCCAGGTCAGCGGCGCATTGACCAGCGCGATCAGCGCGATGAACGCCAGCAGCATCGCGCCGATGTTCAGCGCCAGGCGCAGGCCGTCGCCGGCGCCGGCGGCGGCGGCGTCGATCACGTTGCTGGTGGTCTTCTCCACTTCCATCTTGACCGTGCCGCGGGTCAGCGGCGTGCCGGTCTCCGGGATCAGCAGCTTGGCCACCACCAGCGTTGCCGGCGCGGCCATGATGCTGGCCGCCAGCAGGTGCTTGGCGTAGAACGCCTGCTGCGCCGGGTCGCCGCCGCCGAGCATGCCCACGTAGGCCGCCAGCACGCCGCCGGCGATATGCGCCATGCCGCCGATCATCATCGTCAGCAGCTCGGATTCGGTCATGCGCGGGATGTACGGGCGCACCGTCAGCGGCGCCTCGGTCTGGCCGATGAACACGCTGGCGCAGACGCTGGTGGTCTCGGCGCCGGACACGCGCATCACCTTGGTGATCGCCCAGGCCATCACCCGCACCACCGCCTGCATCACCCCCAGGTGGTACAGCACGCCCATCAGCGCGGAGAAGAAGATGATGGTCGGCAACACCTGGAAGGCGAAGATGAAGCCGTAGGTCTTGGTGTCGAGCAGGCTGCCGAAGATGAAGCTGGAGCCTTCGTTGACGAAGCTCAGGACCTTCACGAACACCTGGCCGAGCCAGTCGAACACCTCGCGGCCGCCGGGGACCAGCAGCACCAGCGAGGCGAAACCGATCTGCAGGACCAGGCCGGTCGCGACCAGCTTCCAGTCCACCGCCCGGCGGTTGTTGGAGAACAGCCAGGTGATCCCGATCAACACCGCCAAACCGAACAGGCCGAAGCCGATCCTTCCCAATCCCTCGACCATCTGCGTCCCCGGTCCCCGACCAAAGACGGGAAGCCTAGTGCAGGGGGTGACGGCCGGCAAGGCGAGCGGCGTTCAGTCGGGGATTCGGGAGTGGGGATTGGGGATTCGGAAGAGCAGGCGCCCCGCTGCCGCAGGTGCGGCGATGCCGACGGGGCCTCGCGGCAGGGCCGCTACACTGTGCGGCCGCCCCCGGCCGTGCCGCGGGTTTGTTTAGCAGGAGGAGTTGCCATGCAATACCGTCGCCTCGGTGCCACCGGGCTGCAACTGTCGGCGCTGTCGTTCGGCGCCTGGATCAACTTCGGCGGGCAGACCGGCCGCGACGAAGCGCGCAACCTGATCGCCGCCGCCTGGGACCACGGCATCAATTTCTTCGACAACGCCGAGGTCTATGCGCACGGCCGCGCCGAGCAGGTGATGGGCGACGTGATCGCCGACCTGCGGCTGCCGCGCGACGGCTTCTGCGTGTCCAGCAAGGTCTACTTCGGCGCCGTGGAATCGCCGCGCCCGAACCAGCGCGGGCTGTCGCGCAAGCACGTCACCGACGCCTGCCATGCCGCGCTCAAGCGCTTGCGGGTGGACTATCTGGATCTGTACTACTGCCATCGCCCCGACCCGGACACGCCGGTGGAGGAAACCGTGCGCGCGATGGACGCGCTGATCCGCCAGGGCAAGGTGCTGTACTGGGGCACCTCCGAGTGGCCGGCCGAGCGCATCCGCGAGGCGGCGCAGGTGGCGCGCGCGCTGGGCCTGCACGGGCCGTCGATGGAACAGCCGCAATACAACCTGCTGCACCGCGCGCGCGTGGAGCAGGAGTACGCGCCGCTGTACGCCGAACTCGGCCTGGGCACCACCATCTGGTCGCCGCTGGCCTCGGGCCTGCTCACCGGCAAGTACAACGACGGCATCGATCCGGCCTCGCGGCTGGGCCAGGAGCGCAACGCCTGGCTGCAGCAGGAGGTGATCGGGCCGCCGGCGCAGCGCCGCATCGAGCGCGCGCGCGCCTTCACCGCGCTGGCCGCGGCCGAGGGCGTGGCGCCGGCGTCGCTGGCGATCGCCTGGTGCCTGCGCAACCCGCACGTCTCCACCGTGATCCTCGGTGCCAGCCGGGTGTCGCAGCTGCTGGAGAACCTGGACGCGCTGGAGCTGGCCGCGCGCGACGACGCGACGTGGTGGGAGCGGGTCGACGCCGCGGTGCGCTGACGACGGCAGGCGCTTGCTCCGCCGCAGTGCAGCGGCGGCGCGGTGGCGAGGGCTGTGATGTGTGGCGATCTTCGGAAGCTTTCGTGATCGGGATTTCGATCAGGATTGCGAATTGAATCGGGCGAGAATGGGTCTTGATTAAGTATTGAGAATCATTATCATCTCGATGCACCCCGTGGATGGAGTTCGACCATGACCGCTCAACCCGTGCTGTTGCGTCACCCCGAGACCCTGAGCCTGCGCGAGCGCACCGTGCCGCGCGCCGTGCCGGCCGAAGAAACCATCAGCAGCCAGGCGCTGCTCAAGGGCCGCCGCGAAGTGCTGATCCAGCACGGCGACCGCGTCTATCGTCTGCGCCACACCAGCAACGACAAGCTGATCCTGACCAAGTAATGCCTCCGGCCGCCGCGCGCGGCCGGTCTCCCCGCTCGATCTGCCGCCACCTGGCCGACGCCCTTGCGCGCCGGCCGCGGCCGCCTCGCAGTCGCGATCCTTCTCTCCCCCTCGGCCAGGCGCGGACCCCGCGCCGTGCCGGTCGAGGGTCTTACGCGACCACCGATGCTCCCCATGTTCCGTACCGCCCCGCTCACCGGCGCGCTGTGGCTGGCCCTGGCCGCCTGCGCGCATGCCGCTCCCGCACCCGCACCCGCCTCTGCCTCCGACGCTGACGACGCCGCCAGTGCGGCGGCCGCCACCCACGATTTCGACCGCCTGCAGGTCACCGCCACGCGCACCCAGCGCGCCATCGTCGACGTGCCCGGCAGCGTCGACGTGATCGATCGCGAACAGATGGACCGCACGTTGGTCCATGACCTGAAGGATCTGCTGCGCTACACGCCCGGCGTGTCCGCCACCGGCAACAGCGGCCGCTTCAGCGGCATCGGCGGCATCCGCATCCGCGGCCTGGACGGCAACCGCGTGCTGATCCAGACCGATGGCATCCCGGTCTCGGACACCTTCAGCTTCGGCAGCTACCTCAACGCCAATCGCAATTTCGTCGACATGGACACGCTCAAGCGCGTGGAGATCGTGCGCGGCCCGGCCAGCGCGCTGTACGGTTCGGATGCGCTCGGTGGCGTGGTCGCCTACGTCACCAAGGATCCGGCCGACTACCTGGCGCCTGGCAAGGACAGCTATGTCGGCCTGAAGTTCGGCTACGAGAGCGAGTGGAAGGGACTGTTCGCCGGCGCGCTGGTCGCCTTCGGCGGCGACCGCTGGAGCGGCATGGCCGCGGTCAGCCATCGCCAGGGCCAGGAAAGCGAAACCCAGGGCGACAACCGCAGCATCGGCGCCGCCCGCACCGCGCCCAATCCGCTCAGCAGCGACGGCCGCAGCCTGCTCAGCAAGCTGGTCTACGCGCCCAGCGCCAACCAGCGCTGGACGCTGACCGTGGAAGGCAACGAGGACTACTCGCGCATCGACGCGCTGAGCAACGTCACCGCCAGCATCCTCTCGCAGCGCGGCCGCGACCATCAGACCCGTGCCCGCGTGTCGCTGGGACACGCGGCGGACCAGCTCGACACGCTGCTCGCCGACGACCTGCAGTGGCAGCTGTACCGCCAGGACAGCCAGAGCCTGCAGCGCACCGACGAGCGCCGCAGCAACGGCACGCTGCGGCACATGGAGCACGACTTCGACCAGCGCCTGTACGGACTGCAGGCCAATCTGCACAAGCGGGTCGATCAGGGGCGCGTCGTCCACGACATCAGCTACGGCATCGATCTGTCGCACACCGACACCCACGAAAAGCGCGACGGCCACACGCTGAACCTGCGCACCGGCGCGATCAGCAAGACCGTGGGCATGGAGACCTTCCCGGTCCGCGACTTCCCGATTACCGAGACGCTCAAGGCCGGCGCCTACCTGCAGGACGAGATCGCGCTGGCCGATGGCCGCTTCAGCCTGACCCCTGCGCTGCGTGCGGACTATTACCGGCTGTCGCCGCAGGTCGATGCGATCTTCGCCACCGACAATCCCGGCGTGGCGGCGAAGAAGATCAGCGACCGCAACGTCTCGCCCAAGCTCGGCGCGATCTGGCGCCTGGACGACGCCTGGTCGCTGTACGCCAACTATGCGCACGGCTTTCGCGCGCCGCCCTACAACGACGTCAATATCGGCTTCACCAACCTGCTGATCGGCTACACCGCGATCGCCAATCCCAACCTGAAGCCGGAGACCAGCCGTGGCGCCGAACTGGGCGTGCGCTATGCCGGTTCGGCCGTCTACGCCGGCCTGAGCGCCTACCGCAACGCCTACCGCGATTTCATCGAGTCCTACCGCTTCGTCGGCTTCAACGCCGACGGCCTGATGCTGTATCAGTCGCGCAACGTCGACCGGGTGACCATCCGCGGCGTGGAGGCCAAGGCCGGCATCGACTTCGGCGCACTCGATGCGCGCTGGAGCGGTTGGTCGTTGCAGGCCAGCGCGGCCTATGCGCGCGGCGACAACCGCACCGACGGCACGCCGCTCAATTCGGTGGATCCGCTGCGCGGCGTGCTCGGCCTGGGCTACGACCGCAGCACCTGGGGCGCGCAACTGGTCGCCACCGCGGTGGCGAAGAAGCGCCGGCCGGAACTGCCGAGCTACTACACTCCGGCCGGCTACGCGACGCTGGACCTGCTCGCGCATTGGCACTTCACCGAAGGTGCGCGGCTCGACGTCGGCGTGTTCAACCTGGCCGACCGCCGCTACATCGACTGGAACATGCTGCCCGGCGCGACCCTGGCCAGCAGCAGCGTGCTCGACCGCTACACCGGCGCCGGGCGCAACGTCTCGGTCAGCCTGGCGCTGGACTGGTAGCGGCGGATGCGCACGGCCGCGCCAGCGCGTACCGGCCCGGAGCGGCTCGCCGCTGCGCCGCTGCCGCGCCCGGCGCAGTTGGCCGCCCTGGGCACGGTGTTGTGTCTGTACCGTGCCCGCACCGGCGCCGAACTGATCGGCTGGCGCCACGCCTGCAGCGTGGCCGCGCACCTGGACGTGGACAGCGATGGCGTGCTGGAGAGCGTGCGCTTCTACGACCGCCAACAGCAATGCTGCTGGCGCCTGTACCTGCTGCCCGACAGCGATTTCGTCGCCTGGGACATGCTGCTGTCGGCGCTGCCCGCGGCGCAGGATGCTGCCGATGGCGGCGTCGCCGAACGGCTGTGGCGGCGCGTCGCCGGCCGCCTGCGCGGCGATGGCTGGCATGCGCGGGCGCTGCGCCTGCACGCGGCCGATGGCGTGCTGGCGGCCAGCGTCGCCGGCGTGTCGCCGCTCGGTGCCAGCATCGCCCGCCGCATCGCACGCCTGGAGGCCGCCGAGGGCGATGTGCTGGTCGACGACTGCTGTTGCGCCCGCGCCGGACGCCCTGCGCCGCGCCCCGGTCCCGACCGGCCGTGGCCGCTGCTGCGATTGTGAGCGGTCGCTTCGTTTCCTCGTTTCCCATCAACCAAGACCCCTCTCTCGATGATGAAAGCTCCGCCCCTGTTCTGCGCCCTGCTGCTTGCCGGCAGCCTTCCCGTCCACGCCGAGAGCGCCGATCCGGCGCGCGACCGTGCCAGCATCCTGGCGATGCAGGGCGAGTACACGGTGGCGTTCGCCTTCGACGAGACCGTGCTGCTGCAACCCGGCTACGTGCGCGCCGCACCGATGCGCAGCGGTGGCGACGAAGTGGTGATCGTGGTCGAGGACAGTCCGCGCAAGGTGGTGCTGCAGCATCTGCTGGTGGAGCCCAAGAGCGGCCACGTGACCAAGCACTGGCGCCAGGACTGGATCTACGAGGCGCCGCAGCGTTTCGAGTTCAGCGCCGACCAGACTTGGCAGGTGCGCCCGCTCGACGCTGCGGCCACCCGTGGTGCCTGGACCCAGTGCGTGTACGAGGTCAGCGACGCGCCGCGCTACTGCGGCACCGGGCGGTGGGACTATGCCGATGGCCATCCGACCTGGACCAGCGACCTGAGCTGGCGCCCGTTGCCGCGCCGCGAGTACACCAAGCGCAGCGACTACAACGCGCTGGCGGTGATCAACCGGCACACGCTGACCCCGGCCGGCTGGACCCACGAGCAGTTCAACACCAAGGTGCTGCGCAAGCCCGATGGCAGCCAGCAGGCCATCGCCCGCGAGTTCGGCTTCAACGACTACGTCAAGACCACGGCCGTCGACTTCGCCCCGGCCTACGCCTACTGGAAGGCGACCCAGGGCTACTGGGCCAGGGTACGTGCGCGCTGGGACGGCCTGCTCGGCAAGCCGCCGGGCGTGCAGCTGAAGACCAAGGTCGACGGCATGGCGATCATCGTGCCGCTGTTCGGGCAGGCCGAGGCGGTGCAACAGGGCAAGCCGGTCAGCGATGCGCAACTCGATGCGGTGTTCGCGCAATGGACGGCGCCGGCACCGGCCGCGCGCTGAGCACAGCGCCGGCAACACAGCCAGGGTGGGGAAGGCGGCCGGGATGGCGCCTTCCCCTTTTTCTTGCGCGTGTCGCGTCCTTTCGATACACCTTTCCGAGGCACGACACGCGTTGCGGCCATCGTCGCCACGGACTGCCGTCGAGCGCCGGCGGCGACAGCATCACATGTCGCGCTCCTCCAATCCCAAATCCCGATTCCCCACTCCCGGCTCCTTCACTGCTCGCGCAAGGCCAGCGCCGGCGGCGTGCGCAGGATGCGGCGCGTCCCCGACCAGCCGGCGAGCAGGCTCAGCGCCACGCCGCCCAGGCCGCCGAGCAGCAGCGCCGGCCACGGCGGCGACAGCGCGAGGTCGAAGGCCTGCTTGGCCACCACCACGCCGATGATCGCCGCCGCGCCCACCGCGAGAATTGCCGCGAGCAGGCCGAGCGCGCCGAACTCCACCAGCACCGCGCCGCGCAATTGCCCGCGCCGCGCGCCCAGGGTGCGCAGCACTGCGCTGTCGTAGCGCCGCTCGCCGGCAGTGGCCTGCAGGGCGGCCAGCAACACCAGCGCACCGGCCAGCAGGCTGAAGCCCATCACCAGTTGCACCGCCTGGGCGACGCGGTCGATGACCTCGCGCACGCGCTGCAGGATCGCGTCGATGTCCAGCAGCGACACGTTCGGATAGGCACGGCTGAGCCCGCTCAGTTGCGCGGCCGAGGCGCGCGGCAGGTGGAAGGCGGAGATCAGGTTGTACGGGGCATCCTGCACCGCGCCGGCGTTGAGCAGCAGGAAGAAGTTGACCCGGAACGAATCCCAATCGGCCTTGCGCAGGCTGGTGACGGTGAAACTGCGCTGCTGGTCGCCGAGCAGCAGGGTGATGCGGTCGCCGAGCTTGAGCCCGTAGCGCTGCGCCCAGCCTTCCTCCACCGAGGCCTCGGCGGCGGTGCTGTCGGCGGCCCAGAAGCGTCCGGACAGCAGCCGGTTGGCGGCGGGGAACTCGTGCCGCCAGGAGAAGTTGATCGGCCGGTCGCTGCCGTCGCCATCGTCCTCCGGCCCCTGTTCGCGGCGCTGCGGCGGCTTGCCGTTGATCGCCACCAGCTTGCCGGTGCTGAACGGTTCCACCGCCGCATCGGCGACGCCGAGCGTGCGCAGGGTGCCGAGCACCTGGTCGGCCTGGTCGGGCTGGATGTTCATCAGGAAGTAGTTCGGCGTGTCCGCCGGCAGCCGGTCGCGCCACTGCCCGAGCAGGCCGGGGCCGATCACCGCCAGCAACAGCAGGGCGCACAGCGACAGCGACAGGCCCACCAGTTGCACCACGCTCAGCGCGCGACGCCGGGTCAGCGCCGCCAGGCCCAGTTTCCAAGGCCCGCGCAGCCGCCCCTGCAGCCGCCGCAGCACCGCCAGCAGTACGCCGCCGACCGCCGCGGCCAGCGCCGCCAGCAGAGTCAGGCCGCCCAGCACCCAGGCCGCCAGCACGCCGTCGCCGGTGGCATACACCGCCAGCACCACGGTGGCGACCAGGGCCGCGGCGTAGACCAGCAGCGAGGTCGGCGGCAGCGCGGCGAAGCTGCGGTTGAGCACGCGCATCGGCGGCACGTCGCGCAGGCGCAGCAGCGGCGGCAGGCCGAAGCCGAGCAGCAGCAACAGGCCGATGCCGGCGCCGGCCAGCGCCGGCGTGGCCTGCGGCAGCGGCAGGCGGTCGGGAATCAGGCTGCCCAGCGCTTCGACCAGGCCGGCCTGGGCCAGCATGCCCAGGCCCACGCCGAGCGCGCAGGCGGGGATCGCCAGCAGCAGCAACTGCACCGCCAGCGCACCGAGGATGTCGCGCTGGCGCGCGCCCAAGCAGCGCAAGACCGCGACCTGATCGATGCGGCGCAGGGCGAAGCGGTTGGCCGCCAGCGCGGTGGCGACGCCGGCCAACAGCACCGCCAGCAACGCGGCCAGGGCCAGGAAGCGCCCGGCGCGGTCGAAGGCGCCACGCACGCCGCGCTGGGTGTCCTCGATGCCGACCAAGCGGTAGGCCTTGGCGCGCGGCGCCAGCCATTCGCGCAGGGCGGCGATCTCGCCGGGCGCGCCGGCGAACATCAGTCGATAGGAGGCGCGGCTGCCGGGGCCGAGCAGGCCGGCGGCATCGACGTCGGCGCGGTTGACCAGCAGTGGCGGCGACAACTGCATCAGTTCGCCGGAGGCATCCGGTTCGGCGCGCAGCACCCGGGTCACGCGCAGCGTGCCGGCGCCGAACTCCAGCGCGTCGCCGAGCTTCAGCCCCAGCGCTTCGAGCAGGCGCGGATCGGCATAGGCTTCGCCGCGCGGCGGTGGACCGGCGCGTTCGCTGCCGGCGCCGACGGTGTCGCGCGCGACCAGCAACTCGCCGCGCAGCGGGTAGCCCGCGCCCACCGCCTTGATGTTGGCCATCTGGCTGGCGTCGCCATGGAACAGCACGCTGGGAAAACTGACCATGCGCGTGCTGCGCAGGCGGCGCCGCTGCGCCTCCTCGGCGAAGGCGGCGGGGATGTCCTGGCGTCCGCTGACGCCGAGGTCGCCGCCGATCACTTCAGCCGCGCTGCCGGTCAGCGCCAGGGTCACCCGGTCGACCAGGGTGCCGACCGCGGTCATCACCGCCACGCCGAGCACCAGCGCGGCGAACACGGTCAGCAGATCGCCGGCGAACAGCTCGCGGCGCAGTGCGCGCGCGGCGTGGCGCAGCACGTTCATGCGGCATCCGCCGCGTCGGCGGCGCGCAGGCGGCCGCCGTCGAGCCGGTAGCGGTGTTCGCAGCGCTGCGCCAGGCGCATGTCGTGGGTGACCAGCACCAGGGTGGTGTCGCTGCCTTCGTTGAGCGCGAACAACAGGTCGCTGATCTGTTGCCCGGTAGCCTGGTCGAGGCTGCCGGTGGGTTCGTCGGCGAACAGGATCCGCGGCCGCGCCACGAACGCGCGCGCCAGCGCCACGCGCTGCTGCTCGCCGCCGGACAGTTGTCGCGGATAGTGCCGCGCCCGCGCGCTCAGCCCGACCGCTTCCAGCACCTCGCGCACCCGCGCCGGATCCTCGCGTCCGGCCAACTCCAGCGGCAGCGCGATGTTCTCGGCCGCGGTCAGCGACGGCAGCAGATGGAAACTCTGGAACACGAAGCCGACCTCGCGCGCGCGCAGCGCGGCGCGCGCTTCCTCGTCCAGTGCATTGAGCGACTGCCCGGCCAGCACGATCTCCCCGCGCGTGGGCAGGTCGAGGCCGGCCAGCAAGCCGAGCAGGGTGGTCTTGCCGGAGCCGGAGGCGCCGACGATGGCGACGCTGTCGCCTTCACCGATGGTCAATCCGACCTTGTCGAGAATGTGGACCGTACCCTCCGGTCCGCTGACGGATTTGCCGACATCGCGTACGTCGATGGCGATGCTGGCGCGAAGCGTGGGGGCCTGACTGTCGATGAGGGAATCTCCAATGCGTGGCGACGAGACGAGAAGCAAGCGGGCCTGGATGCGCCGCGCCTGGCTGCTGCTGGCATGGTGGGTGCTGCTGCCCGCCATCGCCTGTGCCAAAGGTGCGACGGGGCCGGTGCTGGTGCTCGGCGACAGCCTCAGCGCGGCGCACAACATCCCGGTGCAGTCCGGCTGGGTGGCCTTGCTGGACAAGCGCCTTCAACAACAGATGCGGGCGCCACCGGCGGTGGTCAATGCCAGCATCAGCGGCGAGACCTCGTCCGGCGCGCTGACCCGCCTGCCGGCGCTGCTGCAGAAGCATCGGCCGTCGGTGGTGGTCATCGAACTGGGCGGCAACGACGCATTGCGCGGGCTGAGCCCGGCCGAACTGCGTGGCAACCTGGAGAAGATGATCGTGCTCAGCCGTGACGCCGGTGCGAAGGTGCTGTTGCTGGGCATCGACGTGCCGCCGAACTACGGACCGGGCTACCGGCAGCGCCTGCGCGCGGTCTATGCGGACCTGGCCAAGCAGTACCGGACCGGCCTGCTGCCGTTCCTGCTGGAGGGCGTGGCGCTGAACCCGTCGCTGATGCAGGGCGATGGCCTGCACCCCACCGCCGCGGCCCAGCCCAAGGTGCTGGAGAATGTCTGGCCTCAGCTCAAGCCATTGATCGCGCAGTAGTTTTTTTGTTGCTCAGGCAGATGAAGCGGTCTTCACGCCGCCACCACCGCACATCCGGCATGTTTCACAAAGCTGAAGACTGAGGAAGCGTTATGCGTCAGACCAAGGAAACATCCGGGCTCGTGCTGGTCGTGGAAGACAACCGCAATATTTCCGAGATGATCGGCGAGTATCTGGAAGGCCGCGGGTTCGAAGTGGATTACGCCTGCGACGGCCTGGACGGCTATCGCCTGGCGGCGGAGAACAGCTACGACGTGGTGGTGCTGGATCTGATGCTGCCGCGTCTGGACGGCATCGAAGTGTGCCGCCGCCTGCGCAACGACGCGCGCAAGTCGACCCCGGTGCTGATGCTGACCGCGCGCGACACGCTCGACGACAAGCTCACCGGCCTGGGCTTCGGTGCCGACGACTACCTGACCAAGCCGTTCGCGATCCAGGAACTGGAAGCCCGCCTGCGCGCGCTGATCCGCCGCGAGCGCCGCCAGGTCGGCTCGGAAGTGCTGAAGGTGGCCGACCTGGTGCTGGATCCGGTGAGCATGCGTGCCACCCGTGCCGGCACCGAGCTGCAGCTGTCGCCGATCGGCCTGCGCCTGCTGACCATCCTGATGCGCGAATCGCCGCGCGTGGTCACCCGCCAGGAAATCGAGCGCGAGATCTGGGGCAACGGCCTGCCGGACTCGGACACCCTGCGCAGCCACCTGTACAACCTGCGCAAGATCATCGACAAGCCGTTCGACCGCCCGCTGCTGCACACCGTGCAGAGCGCCGGCTACCGCATCGCCGACATCGCCCAGCCGATGAGCTGAGGCAACGCCCGATCGTGGACCCCTCAGCGGCCCCGGTGAACGGGGCCGCTTGCACGAAAGGCTCACGATCGGCCTTCCTATAATCGCGGCAACGATCACGGATGCCGTATGCCGCACGGGTTGCCGCGCAAACTTCGCCTCGCCCTGATCGCCCGCATCGTGTTTGCGGGCTGTGCGGTCACGCTTGCCAGTTATCTGGCGGTCGCGATCGTGCAGCACTCGCTGGTCGGCTCGATCCTGAAGCAGGAGGCGCGCTACTACTGGCGCCTGCGCGCGCAACTGCCGCAGCAGCCGCCGCCAAACAGCCACAGCCTGCGCGGTTATCTGGTGCCGGCCGGGCAATCCGATGCGGCGGTGCCTGCCGACCTGCGCGGGCTGGCACCCGGCCTGCACGAAGATCGCCCCGGCGGCGAGATGGTCCTGGTCGATCAGACCGAAAACGGGCGCCTGTACCTGGTGTTTTTGCGCGCACCTGCGCAGCGGCTGGCGTTCTGGTTCGGCGTGGTGCCGACGTTGCTCACCCTGATCGCGGTGCTGGTGGTGGCCTGGCTGACCTGGCGGGTGTCGCGGCGCTTGCTGTCGCCGATGAACTGGCTGGCGCGGCGGGTGTCGCGCTGGGATCCGCGCCATCCAGCCGCCGCCGAACTGGCCCCGGAAAACCTGCCGGCCGACGTACAGGGCGAGGCGCGGCAACTGGCCGCCGCCCTGCATGCGCTGGCCCTGCGCGTCACCGACCACGTCGCCCGCGAACGCAATTTCACCCGCGATGCCAGCCACGAACTGCGCACGCCGCTGACGGTGATCCGGGTCGCCACCGATATCGCGATGACCGAGCAGGAACTGCCGCCGCGCCTGCAGCGCAGCCTGCAGCGGATCCAGCGCGCCGGCCGCGACATGGAGGCGGTGATCGACGCCTTCCTCATCCTGGCGCGGGAAGCGGACGTGGTGCCGCAGAGCGAACTCTTCGAGATCGCCGACGTGGTCGAGTACGAGGCCGAGAACGCGCGCGAGCTGCTGGCGGACAAGCCGGTGACCCTGAGCGTGCGCGTGCTGGGCTCGGCGACACTGCACGCGCCGCCGCGGGTGTTGCACGTGGTGGTCAGCAACCTGCTGCGCAACGCCTGCAGCTACACCGACGCCGGGCGCATCGAGGTCGAGGTCGAGGCCGACCGCATCCGCATCCGCGACACCGGCATCGGCATGTCCGAAGATGCCTTGCGACACGCCTTCGAGCCGTTCTTCCGCGCCGAGCCGGAGCGCCCGCAAGGGGCGGGGCTGGGCCTGTCGATCGTGCGCCGGCTGTGCGAGCGCTTCGGTTGGCAGGTCGCGCTGGAAAGCGCGGAGGGCGGCGGCATTCTCGCCACAGTGCGGTTCGCCCCGGCGGCGTGAGCGACGGCAGGTCCGTGTCGCAGGTCCGTGTCGGCGCAGGCCGGCACCCTGGCGCTGGCCTGTGCCGGCTCAACGCACCGCAATGGCCGGCGTTCTTCAGGAGGCCGCCGGCCGGTCGTATTCACGCCTTTGGGTGTCCGCCATCCGCCTTCGGCGCGCTGATGCGCACCTTGTCGCCGTCGGTCAGGCCGTCCGGCGGGCTTTCGATCAGGCGGTCGCCGGCGGCGATGCCCGAGCCGAGCTGCACGGTCTTGCCGAAGTCGCGGGCGATGGTCACCGGCTTGAAGGCGACCGTGTCGTGCGCGTCGACCACCGCCACGCGCAGGCCCTTGTCGTCGAACACCAGCGCGCTCGCCGGGACCCGCACCAGCTTCGCGTCGGCCGGCAGATCGAAGCGCACGCTGGCGTAGCCGCCCGGCATCAGCCGGCCGTCCTGATTGTCCACGGCGACCTGGACCAGGGTGGTGCCCGAGGCGGCGTTGACCGCCCCCGACGCGCTGTCGACGACGCCGCTGAAGGTCTGCCCCGGATACTCCGGCACGGTCAGCGTCACCTTGCTGCCGGCGCGCACCGACGGCGCATCGCTCTGCGGCACGTTCACGTACATGCGCAGCTTGTGCGTGTCCGACACGACGAACAGTTCCTGGCCGCCGCCGCCGGCGTTGATCAGCGCGCCGACATCGGTCTCGCGCGCGGTGACGGTGCCGTCGAACGGCGCCACCAGCCTGGCGAAGCCCTTCAGCGCTTCGAGGCGTTCGAGGTTGGCCTGTGCGGACTGGGCAAGGGCGCGCTTGGCGTCGTAGTCGCCGTTCTTCTCGTCCACCGCCTGCTTCGACACCACTTCGGTCTGGCCCATGGTCTGCCAGCGCTTGGCGGTGGTCTGGGCCAGGGCGGCGTTGACGCGGGCGTTGGCCAGGTCGGCCTTGGCCTGAAGCAACTGCTGGTCCAGGTCGGGCGTTTCGATCTCGGCGAGCACGTCGCCGGCCTTCACCTTGGCGCCGATGTCGGCTTTCCACCATTTCAGGTAGCCGCTGGTCCGGGCGAAGATCGGCGCGCGGGCATACGCTTCCAGGCGGCCGGGGAGGTTGAGCACGCCGGCGCCCTGCTCGGTGTCCGGGGTCACCACAGTGACCGTCGGCACCGCCTGGTCGTCGGTCCAGGCGCGCAGCCGCTGCGCGTCGCCGGCGCGCGTGGCGATGCCGGCGACGACGATGGCCAGGACCACGATCAAGGCAATGACGCCGGCCAGGCGGAGACGGCGCGGCGAAACGGGGGGCGACAGATCAGGCGACATGCGGGGACGCTCCGGAGGCGTGTGCCGTCGGCGAGGACGGCTGGGAACCACGGCGGTGGATGAGGCTGAAGACGATCGGCACGAAGAACAGCGTGCTGACGGTGGCGAAGATCAGACCGCCGATGACGGCCCGGCCCAGCGGCGCGTTCTGCTCGCCGCCTTCGCCCAGGCCCAGCGCCATCGGTGCCATGCCGATGATCATCGCCAGCGCGGTCATCAGCACCGGGCGGAAGCGCACGAAGCCGCCTTCCAGCGCCGCCTTCGCCGCGTCGCCGTGCTCGGCGAGGCGCTCGCGGCAGAAGCTGACCACCAGGATCGAGTTGGCGGTGGCCACGCCCATGCACATGATCGCGCCGGTGAGCGCGGGCACCGACAGGGTGGTGTGCGTGGCGAACAGCATCCAGACGATGCCGGCGATCGCCGCGGGCAACGCGGTCACGATCACGAACGGATCGCTCCACGACTGGAAGTTGACCACGATCAACAGGTAGATCAGCACGATCGCGCCGAGCAGGCCGAAGATCAGGCCCGCGAACGCCTTGTTCATCGTCTGCACCTGGCCGAGCAGCACCGTGCTGGATCCCTTGGGCAGGAACTTCTGGTCGGCGTCGAGGATCTTCTGGATGTCGGCCGCGACCGCGCCCAGGTCGCGGTCCTGCGGCGAGGCGAAGATGTCCACGGTCGCATTGATGTTGTACTGGCTGACCACCGCATTGGTCGCGGTCCGCGACAGCGTCGCCAGCCCGCCCAGGCTCTGCGCGCCGCCCTGGCCCGCGCTGGGGCTGATCGGCACGTTCTGCAGGTCGGGCAGGCTGTCGAGGCTGTACTGCGGCGTCTGCATCACGATCGGATACGACACGCCGTTCTGCGGGTTCAGCCAGAACGTCGGCGCGATCTGGCTGGAGCCGGCGAGGTTCACGCCCAGGCTGCTGGTGACGTCGCGCTCGGTGATGCCCACCTGTTGCGCGAGGCTGCGGTCCACGTTCACCGCGAAGCCGGGGCTGGACTGCGACTGCTGGATGCGCGCGTCGGCCACGCCCGGGACGCGGCGGATCTCGCGCAGCAGGCGGTTGGCATAGGCGAAGTTGGCGGCGAGGTTCGGGCCGCGGATCTGCAGGTCCACCGGCGCCGGCGCGCCGAAATTCAGGATCTGGCTGATGATGTCGGCCGGCGGAAACGAGAACACCACCGACGGGAACTGCCGCGGCAAGGTCTGGCGCAGCGTGCGCACGTAGTCGGCGGTGGGCGCGTGGCCTTCGCTCAGCGCGATCTGGATGTCGCCGTCCTGCGAGCCGATGGTGCCGGTGTTGTTGTAGGCGTTGTTGATGCCCGAGGACGACAGGCCGATGTTGTCGACGATGCCGGCCAGATCGTGCGGCGGAATGAGCTTGCGCACGGCGCCGGTCACGTCGGCGAACAGGTGCGCGGTTTCCTCGACGCGGGTGCCGACCGGCGCGCGCACGTGCATCAGGATCTGGCCCGAATCCACCGACGGGAAGAAGTTGCGGCCGAGCATCGGCAGCAGCAGGAACGACAGCGCCACGCACAGCATGAAGCCGGGCACGAACATCCTGCGGCGCAGCAGCGCGGTCTCGAGCAGGGCGTAGTAGCCGGCGCGCAGCCGCTCGAAGCGCTTTTCGAAACCGCGCTGGAAGCGCACCAGCGGATTGCGCGAGGGCGGCTGGCCATGGCCGTCGCCGTGCATGTCGGTATGCGGCGCATGCGGACGCAGCAGGTACTTGGCCATGGTCGGCACCAGCGTGCGCGACAGGATGAACGACGCGATCATCGCGAACATCACCGCTTCGGCCATCGGCACGAACAGGAAGCGCGCCACGCCTTCCAGGAAGAACATCGGCACGAACACGATGCAGATGCACAGCAGCGAGACGAAGGCGGGCGTCACGATCTGCGAGGCGCCGTCCAGGATCGCCGTCTCCACCGACTTGCCCTGTTCCAGGTGCCAGTTGATGTTCTCGATGGTCACCGTGGCGTCGTCCACCAGGATGCCCACGGCGAGCGCCAGGCCGCCCAGGGTCATGATGTTCAGCGTCTCGCCGATCGCCGACAGCGCGGCGATCGAGCCGAGGATCGCCAGCGGGATCGAGATGGCGATGATCAGCGTCGAACGCCAGCTGCCGAGGAACAGCAGGATCATCAGGCTGGTCAGCGCCGCGGCGATCACGCCCTCGCGCGCCACGCCCTCGATCGCGCCGCTCACGAACAGCGACTGGTCGCCGATGGGAACGATGCGCAGGTCCGGCGGCAGCGCCTCCTTCATCGCCGCGACCCGGTCCTTGATGCCGGCGATGATCGCCAGCGTCGAGGCCGAGCCGTTCTTCATCACCGTCATCAGCACCGAGCGGTCGCCGTTGACGTGCACGATGTTGGTCTGCGGCGGCGCGCCGTCGCGGACATGCGCCACGTCGCGGATGAACACCGTGGCGCCGTCGACCGTCTTCACCGGCAGGTTGCCCAGTTCCTGGATGTCCGACGGTGCGTTGTTGAGCTGCAGCGTGTATTCGTACTTGCCGATCTTCTGCGTGCCCACCGGGGTGATGAGGTTCTGCGCCGCCAGCGCGTTGGCCACGTCCTGCGCCGAGAGGCCGCGCGCCTGCAGCGCCGGCGGATCGATGTCGATCTGCACCTGGCGGGTCTTGCCGCCGAACGGATACGGGATCGCCGCGCCGGCCACCGAGGTGAGCTGCGGACGGATGATGTTGAGGCCGAGGTCGGCCAGGTTCTGCTCGGTGAGCCCTTTGCCGGACAGGGCCAACTGGATGATCGGCACCGTGGAGGCGTTGTAGTTGAGGATCAGCGGCGGCGTGGTGCCTTGCGGCAACTGCCGCAGCATGGTCTGCGCGACGGCGGTGACCTGCGCGTTGGCGGTGCGGATGTCGACGTTGGGCTGGAAGAAGATCTTGATGATGCCGAAGCCCTGGATCGACGTGGCCTCGGTGTGCTCGACGTCGTTCACGGTGGTGGTGAGCACGCGTTCGAACGGCGAGCTGACGCGGCCGGCCATCTGGTCGGGCGGCAGGCCGTTGTACTGCCAGACCACGGCGATCACCGGGATCTTGATGTCCGGGAAGATGTCGGTAGGCGTGCGCAATGCGGCGAGCGGACCCACGATCAGGATCAGCAGGGCCAGGACGACGAAGGTATACGGTCGCGTCAGTGCGATCCGGACAAGGCCAATCATTGGAGGAGTGGTTCCGTGCGCGAATGTTGCGTCGCGGCGAATTCTGCCTGCGGCGCGCTTGCTGGCCGCATTAAGATTTATTTAGACATCCGTCCCGGGGCCGCAAACGCTCGATGGTTCAACGACTTGTACGCCGGCCGCGGCATGCGCCGCAAGCCGCGTGTCCGGCGCTGCCGGGGCGCGCGCGGGGGCAGGTGGAGAGAGGCGTGCGACGGCGGACCGGGTGTGCCCCGTTTCAGGCAGGGCGGGGCGCGCAGCCCGCGGACGGCGTGGCCGCGGCGGGCGGGCAGAGCAGCGAGAACACCGCCCCGCGCGCGTCGCCGCCCACCTGCAGCGTATAGCCGTGCAGGCGCACGATGGCGCTGACGATCGCCAAGCCCAGCCCGCAGCCGGGCTTGGCGCGCGTCTGGTCGACGCGGTAGAACCGGCGGAAGATCGTCTGGCGCTCGTCGGGGGCGATGCCCGGCCCGCTGTCGGCGATCTCGAGACGGGCGTTGCCGTCCTGGTCGGTGCCTGCGCGCAGATGGATCGTTCCGCCGTCGGGCGTGAATTTGATGGCATTGCTGACCAGGTTGGCCAGCGCCTCGAACAGCAGGTGCCGATCGCCGTGCACGGCCGGCAGCGGCTCCAGGGCGAGGTCGAAGGTCTGGCCGCGGTCCTCGGCCAGGGGCGCGTAGAAGGCGTGGACCTCGTGCAGCAGAGGCGCGAGGTCGATCGTCGAGAAGCAGGCGCTGCGCTGGCGGTCTTCCAGTTCCGACACGCGCAGCAGCGCGCGGAAGCGGGTCAGCACGGTGTCGATCTCGCCCACGCATTCGTCCAGCTGCGCGCCTTCCGGGCGGTCGGCGAACTGCTGCTGCAGCCGGTGCAGGCGCGTGCGCATGCGCGTCAGCGGGGTGCGCAAGTCGTGGGCGATGTTGTCGGTGACGCCCTTCACTTCGCCGAGCAGGCGCTCGACCTCGCCCAGGGTCCTGTTCACCGTGGCCGCCAGCAGATCCACCTCGTCGCCGCGCCGGGACACCGGCAGGCGCACGCTGAGATCGCCACGGTGGATGGGTTGCATGGCCTGCTGGATGGCGCGGATGCGTCGGGCCGGGCCGCGCGCGATGAGCAGGCCGCCGAGCACGCCGGGCAGCAGGGTCAACGACAGGCCCCACAGCAGTCCGCGGTAGATGATCGCGGTCAGTCCGTCGATCACGGTACTGGCCTTCGCCACGACCAGGCGACGGCCGTCCGGGAGTTGCCGGGCGATGCCGCGCGCCCGGGTCTGGCCGCTGCGCCCGCTGCCGATCAGCGTGGCGTTGACCACGCCGACGCTGCCATCGGCGGCCATGTCCCGGGGCACCTCGGCGATGTTGCCCGCGATGCGGCGTCCCTGCGCGTCGAACAGGCCGACCCACATGAAGCCCTGGATGTCGATGGCGTTGGCCTGGCCCACCGTGTCGGCCAGGCGCCTGGGGTCGGTATGTTCCAGGTAATGGATGCGCGCGACCAGCATCTGGTCGATCACGTGCGAGAGGTAGCGGGTGGACTCCCACTGCACGATGCCTAGCAGCACGATGCACCAGATCGCGAACAGCGACCCGTAGATCAGGATCAGCCGCGAGGTGGCCGACCGCCAGGCGTCACTCAGCGGGACCAAGGACATACCCCGAGCCGCGCATCGTGCGGATGAGCGGCGGCTGGCCGTTGCCGTCGATCTTGCGGCGAAGGCGGCCGATGTGGACGTCGATCACGTTGGTGCCCGGATCGAAATGGAAGCCCCAGACATGCTCGAAGATCATCTGTCGCGTCACCACCTGGCCGGCGTTGCGCATCAGGAATTCGAGCAGGCGGAACTCGGTGGGCAGCAGGGTCAGCGGCTGGCCGTTGCGCAAGGCGTTGTGGCGGACCAGGTCGAGTTCCAGGTCCGCCACGCGCAGGCGGGTTTCGGGCGCGTTCGCGCTGCGGTGGCGGCGCACCAGCACTTCGGCGCGCGCGACCAGTTCGTCGGGCGAGAACGGCTTGGTCAGGTAGTCGTCGCCGCCCGCACGGAGGCCGCGCACGCGCTCGTCCACCTCGGAGAGTGCGCTGATCATCAGCACCGGCGTCTGCACCGCATGCTTGCGCAGTTCGGACACCACGTCGATGCCATCCATGCCCGGCAGCATGCGGTCGAGGGTGATGATGTCGTAGCCATCGGCCAGCGCGCGCTGCAGGCCGTCGCGTCCGTCGGCGATCCAGTCGGCGCTGAAGCCGTGCGCGCCGAGTTCCGCGACGATGTCGCGGGCGGTCACTTCATCGTCTTCGATGACCAGGGCCCTGGGCATCCGGGCTTACTCCAGGCCGGAGACGGCGACGCGCGACTGCCGGCGCGTGCTGGCCGCGCCGGCACGCCCCCGGTCTTCATGCAGGCGCGCAAGGCCGCTCATCGGCGTGTCAGGGGCTCAGGTAGGGCCGCAGGGTGTCGCGCCACAGCGCGTAGCCGGCCGCGTTCATGTGCAGCTTGTCCGGGCCGAACAGCTCGGCGCGCGGCTGCCCGTCGGCGCCCAGCATCGGCGTGTACACGTCGACGAACTGCACCTGCTTCAGGCCGGCAGCGGCCTTGCGGATCAGCGCGTTGGCCTCGGCCATCTTCGGCATCAGCGCCGCGCGCGAGGGGCTGGGCTTGATCGACAGATAGACGATGCGGGTCTTGGGCAGGTCGCGATGCACGCGGGTCACGAAGGCTACGAAGTCGTCGCGCACCTGCTGCGGGCTGCGGCCGCTGTTGAGGTCGTTGTCGCCGGCGTAGAACACGATCAGGCGCGGCTTGTACGGCACCACGATGCGGTCGGCATACCAGGTGCTGTCACGGATCTCCGAGCCACCGAAGCCGCGGTTGAGCGTCGGCACGCCCGGAAAATCCGTGGCCAGCGAGGTCCAGAAGCGGATCGAGGAACTGCCGACGAACAGCACGCCACCGGGTTTGACCGGATGCGCGGCATCGTCCTTGGCGAAGCGCGCCATGTCTTCTTCCCAGGCCGCATTGGAGACCTGGTCGGGCACGCTGGGAGGTGGGGGAGGGGTGAGCGCCAGTGCCGGCGACAGGCCCAGCAGGGACAGGCTGAACAGACTCAGGGCGAGCAGCGGTGCGCGCAGCGGCGAACGGGGCATGACGCCTCCTCGAAGCAAGGGGATCGGCGATGGTGCCGCAGGTGCCGCATGCAGGCAAATCCGTGGCAATGCCGGCGGTGCCGCGGGGCTTGTGGCAAAATTGCCGCCTATCCCGCTGCGCCTTGCCCATGACCGATTCCTTCCGGCCGTCGTCGTCGCGTCCCCGTTCCCTGGGGCGGGGCTGAGCCGTGGCCGACCAGTTCGGGCATCTGCCGCGTGGCCCGCGCCGCATGCTGATGGCGGCACGCTGGTCGTGGCAGGGGCTGCGCGCGGCCTGGCTGCACGAGTCCTCGTTCCGCCTGGAGGTGTGCCTGTTCCTGATCCTGGCGCCGCTGGCGCTGTGGCTGGGGCAGGGGCCCGTGCAGCAGGTGCTGATGATCGGCTCGCTGCTGCTGGTGCTGGCGGTGGAACTGCTCAATTCGGCGATCGAAGCGGTGATCGAGCGCTACGGCCCCGAGCATCACGAACTGGCCGGCCGCGCCAAGGACATGGGCTCGGCCGCGGTCTTCGTGATGCTGGCCAACGTGGTGCTGTGCTGGGGCCTGATCCTGCTGCCGCGCTTGCTGTGATCGCCGCCCGTTTCTTCTTCTGTTAAAGGATCCGACGCCATGGCCCTCGAGTTTCTCGCCGACCCCAACACCTGGCTGACGCTGTTGACGCTGAGTGCGTTGGAGATCGTGCTGGGCATCGACAACCTGGTGTTCATCTCCATCGCGGTGGGCAAGCTGCCGGAAGCGCAGCGACCGGCCGCGCGCAAGTTCGGCATCGCGGTGGCGTGCCTGACCCGCATCGCGCTGCTGGTATCGCTGGCGTTCCTGGCACGCATGCAGGGCGAGCTGTTCAGCGTCGCCGGCATGGGCATCTCGATCCGCGACCTGGTGCTGATCGTCGGCGGCCTGTTCCTGCTGGTGAAGGGCACCATGGAGATCCGCGAGCTGATCACCGGCGGCGAGGACGAAGACCCCACCACCAGCAAGGCCTCGGGCGTGTTCTGGATGGTGATCGCGCAGATCGCGGTGATCGACATCGTGTTCTCGCTGGATTCGGTGATCACCGCGGTGGGCATGGCCCAGCACATCCCGGTGATGATCGCCGCGGTGCTGCTGGCGGTGGCGGTGATGCTGCTGGCGGCCAACCCTCTGGGGCGTTTCATCGACGCCAACCCGACGGTGAAGATGCTGGCGCTGGCCTTCATCCTGATGATCGGCGTGGTGCTGATCCTGGACGGCCTGGACGTGCACGTGCCCAAGCCCTACATCTACGCGGCGATGGGCTTCTCGGTGCTGGTGGAGTGGCTGAACCTGCTGATGCGCCGCCGCGCGGCCGCGCACCAGGTGCCCGGCGCCGGGAAGTGGTGAGCCACCACTGAGGTCGGCTGCGTTTTCACCGGCGGCGTGGCAAGCTGCGCGCAGTCATCCGCCGGAGTCCTCGCATGCGCCTGTTGTCCCGCTCCCTGTTCCTGGCCGCGCTGGCGGTGTTGCTGTCCGGCTGCGGCTACAACGCGATCCAGCAGAAGGACCAGGCGGTCAAGGCCGGCTGGTCGGAAGTGCTGAACCAATACAAGCGCCGCGCCGACCTGGTGCCGAACCTGGTCAACACGGTCAAGGGTTATGCCGACCAGGAGCGGCAGGTGCTGACCGACGTGACCAACGCCCGCGCCCGCGTCGGCCAGGTGCAGGTCAATGCCGACGACGCCGCCTCGCTGCAGCAGTTCCAGCAGGCGCAGGGCCAGCTGTCCAGCGCGCTGTCGCGGCTGCTGGTGGTCAGCGAGAACTACCCGAACCTCAAGTCCGACCAGGCCTTCCGCGACCTGCAGGCGCAGTTGGAAGGCACCGAGAACCGCATCACCGTGGCGCGCGGCCGCTACATCCAGGCGGTGCAGGACTACAACACCTACATCCTGTCCTTCCCGCAGGTGCTCACCGCCAAGCTGTTCGGCTACAAGGAGAAGCCCAACTTCTCGGTGGAGAACGAAGCGCAGATTTCCGAGGCGCCGGCGGTGAACTTCGGCGGCCAGCCGGCGTCCGCGCCGCAGCAGCCGCAGCAGCCGGCGCCGGCGCATTAAGCGCCGCCGCGGGCCGGCGTGACCGTGCGTTCCACATCGGTGGTGGCTGAGTGCGCTGCCGCATCGGCGGCGTCGCGTGGCGCCGCTCGCCGTGCATTTCGCCGCCGGCTCGCCGGCGTCTGGCTGGTGCTGCTGTTGGCGCTGCTGCCCTGGCTGGCCTGGGCGCAGGCCGAGGCGCCGATCCCGCCGCTGGATGCGCCGGTGGTCGACACCACCGGCACGCTGACACCGAACCAGCGCCTGGAGCTGGACCGGCAGGCGGTGCAGTTGCAGCAGCGCAAGGGCAGCCAGCTGCAGGTGCTGGTGGTGCCCAGCACCGCGCCGGAGAGCATCGAGCAATACACCCAGCGCGTGTTCGACCAGTGGAAGCTCGGCCGCAAGGGCGTGGACGACGGCGTCCTGCTGGTGGTGGCCAAGAACGACCGGCGCGTGCGCATCCAGCCCGGCTATGGCCTGGAAGGCGCGATTCCCGACGCCACAGCCAACCGCATCATCCAGGAGTACCTGGTGCCGCGCTTCCGCGCCGGCGACTACAGCGGCGGGATTTCCGAAGCGACCGCGATGCTGGTCAAGCTGATCGACGGCGAGGCGTTGCCGGCGCCGGTCAGCGCGCACGCCTCGGCCTCGCGCGGCGGCGGCCTGGGATTCGGGTTCTTCGCCGGCCTGTTCGCGGCGCTGATCGCGCAGGTGCTGTTCGCGCGGCTGTCGCGCCCGGTGCGCGGCGTGCTGAGCGGCGTGGTCGGCGGCGGCGTCGGCCTGCTGCTGAGCCTGTCGCTGTTGGTCGGTGCGCTGACCGGCGCGATCGGCCTGCTGCTGGGCCTGTTCGTCGGAATCGCACCGGGCCGTTCGGCGGGCGGCGGCGGTTGGGGCGGCTGGGGTGGCGGCGGCTTCGGCGGTGGCTGGGGCGGCGGTGGCGGTAGTTGGGGTGGCGGCGGAGGCGGCTTCGGCGGAGGCGGCTGGGGCGGTGGCGGTGGCAGTTCCGGAGGCGGTGGCGCCTCGGGGAGCTGGTGATGCGCCTGCTCCGGCACCTGTTCGCGCCGTCCGCGCAGCGTCTGTTCCCGGCAGCCAGCCTGGAGCGCATCGGCGCGGCGATCGCAGAGGGCGAGCGCTTGCACCGCGGGCAGGTGATGTTCGCGGTGGAATCGGGGCTGGCGCCGGCGCAGGTGCTGAGCGGCATGGCGCCGCGGCTGCGCGCCGAGCAGGCGTTCGCGCAGTTGCGCACCTGGGATACCGAGGCCAACAACGGCGTGCTGATCTATCTGCTGCTGGCCGATCACCACATCGAGATCGTCGCCGACCGTGGACTGCACGGGCGGGTGGACGCCGCACAATGGCGCCAGGTCTGCACGCTGATCGAGCGCGACATGCGTGCGGGCCAACCCGAACAGGCGGTGATTGCGGGCGTCGGCGCGGTGTCCGCGTTGCTGGCCGCGCACTTTCCGGTGCAGTCGGGCCAACCGGGCGAGAACGAATTGCCGAACCTGCCGCAGGTGCTGGACTGAGTGTGCTGCCGTGGTGGGTTTGCGCTGCAAGCACAGACGGCGGAGTTGTGGGAGGGACTTCAGTCCCGACGCGATAACGCCGGGCTGGGGCCTGATGGCTGTGCTCGTCGCGGCTGAAGCCGCTCCTACATTGGTAATGGCCGCTCGTGAGTTGGCACGATGCGGTGGCGTTGTAGGAGGGACTTGAGTCCCGACGCGGCGATAGCGCCGGACTGGAGCCTGATGGCTCTGCTCGTCGCAGCTGAAGCCGCTCCCACATTGGGGCGATGGTTGCTCCTGCATCGGCGGGATGCAGCGGTGTTGTGGAAGGACTTCAGTCCCGATCCGATGATCCGATAGTGGCGGGCTGGGGACTGATGGTTATGCTCGTCGCGGCTGAAGCCGCTCCCACATTGGGGCAATGGCTGCTCCTGCATCGGCGGGATGCTGTGGTGTTGTGGGAGGGACTTCAGTCACGACGCGATAGTGTCGGAGTGAACCCGATGGCTCTGCTCGTCGCAGCTGATGGCCTGGAGGCCATATGGGCCGCTCCCACAAAGGAGGGGGTACATGGCGTCTGGGCTGCGCATGTGTCTTGAGGTCAGTCGGCAGGTCCGTGCGCCTGCCAGCAGATGAAGCGCCACCCCGCCGCGCCGTCCGCAGTCGCGGCAACTAGCGGAGTCAGTGGCAGAATAGGCACTCTTTGCCCCCGGCCGACGCTTGCGCATGACCTATCTCCACCAGATCGATCCCATCGCCTTCTCGTTCGGGCCGGTGAAGGTGCATTGGTACGGGCTGATGTACCTGGCCGGCTTCATCTCGGCCTGGTGGCTGGGCCGCCGCCGCATCCGCGCCGGGCGCCTGCCCGGGGTGAACGAGGACGGTTTCTCCGACCTGCTGTTCTACGCGATGCTTGGCGTGGTGCTGGGCGGGCGCATCGGCTACATGCTGTTCTACGCGCTGCCCGATTTCCTGGCCGACCCGCTGCTGATCTTCAAGGTGTGGGACGGCGGCATGAGCTTCCACGGCGGCCTGTTGGGCGTGCTGGCGGCCTGCCTGTGGTGGACGCGCAAGGCGCGCCTGCATTTCTTCGACACCGTCGATTTCATCGCGCCGCTGGTGCCGCTGGGCCTGGGCTTTGGTCGCGTCGGCAATTTCGTCGGCGGCGAGTTGTGGGGCAAGTTGACCCACGCCGGCTGGGGCGTGATCTTCCCGCACGCGCCGATGCAGGACGGGGTGGCCAACGCCCCCGCATTGGAAAGTCTGATGAGCACCGCGCAACTGCAGCAGCAATACGCCGCCGGCCTGCTCGATCGTTATGCCCGCCATCCGTCGCAGTTGTACGAAGCGGCGCTGGAAGGGCTGGTGATGTTCGTGGTGCTGTGGACGTTCTCGATGAAGCCGCGCGCGCGCTATGCGGTGTCCGGCCTGTTCGCGCTGCTGTACGGCGTGTTTCGCTTCGCCGTGGAATTCGTGCGGGTGCCGGATGCGCAACTCGGCTACCTGGCGTTCCATTGGCTGACCCGCGGCCAGCAGTTGAGCATCCCGCTGATCCTGCTCGGCCTGTTCCTGCTGTGGCGCTCGCGCAGCGCGCCGGTGCTGCAGCCGGTGCCGCCGCCGGAGGTGAGCAAGTGAAGCAGTACCTGGAATTGCTGCAGCACGTGCTGGAGCGCGGCGCGGAGAAATCCGACCGCACCGGCACCGGCACGCGCAGCGTGTTCGGCTGGCAGATGCGCTTCGATCTCAACGACGGCTTCCCGCTGGTCACCACCAAGAAGCTGCACCTGCGCTCGATCGTGCACGAGCTGCTGTGGTTCCTGAAAGGCGAGACCAACATCGCCTATCTCAAGGACAACAAGGTCAGCATCTGGGACGAGTGGGCCGACGCGCAGGGCGAACTCGGCCCGGTGTACGGCAAGCAGTGGCGACGCTGGACCGGTGCCGACGGTCGCGAGATCGACCAGATGCAGTGGCTGGTGGACGAGATCAAGCGCAATCCGGATTCGCGGCGGCTGGTGATCAGCGCCTGGAACGTGGCCGAACTGCCGCAGATGGCGCTGATGCCGTGCCACAGCCTGTTCCAGTTCTACGTGGTCGACGGCAAGCTCAGCTGCCAGCTGTACCAGCGCAGCGGCGACATTTTCCTGGGCGTGCCGTTCAACATCGCCAGCTACGCGCTGCTGACCCACATGGTGGCGCAGGCCACCGGCCTGGGCGTGGGCGATTTCGTGCACACGCTGGGCGATGCACACCTGTATTCCAACCACTTCGAACAGGCGCGCGAACAACTGACGCGCACGCCGCGGCCGTTGCCGCAGCTGCGGCTGAATCCGGCGGTCACCGACCTGTTCGCCTTCACCTATGACGACATCGCCATTGAGGGCTATGACCCGCATCCGGCGATCAAGGCGCCGGTGGCGGTATGAAGGGTCGGGACCCGGGCCCCGGGACCCGAGACCCGGGGGAAGCGCAGGCAGCGATATCTGAGCAGATGCGGAGCGACGAGTCCCGGGTCCCGGGTCCCGGGCCCCGGATTTCCTTGATCGCGGCGCTGGACCGGGCCAATGCGATCGGCCGCGACAACGATCTGCCGTGGCGCTTGCCGGACGATCTGAAGCGGTTCAAGGCGCTGACCCTGGGCAAGCCGGTGCTGATGGGGCGCAAGACCGCGCAGTCGCTGGGGCGCGCGCTGCCCGGGCGCCTGAACCTGGTGATGACCCGTTCCGGGCAGGTGCCGTTCGCGGACATGCAGGCAGTGGCGTCGCTGCAGGCGGCGATCGACGCGGCGCGCGAGGCCGGCGCTGCGGAGCTGGCGGTGATCGGCGGCGGCGATATCTTCGCCCTGACCCTGCCGTTGGCCGAGGTGCTGTACCTGACCCATGTCGACACCGTGGTCGACGGCGCCGATGCGCATTTCCCCGCGTTCGATCCGGCGCAGTGGGAGGTGGTGGCGCGGCAGGCGCATCTGGCCGATGCGCGGCATGCGCTGGCCTTCGAATTCGTGGATTACCGGCGCCGGGCTGGTGCGGTGTAAGGATCGGTTGGCGGATGCCGGCGCAACCGCCTGGATTGCCGTAGGAGCGGCTTTAGCCGCGACGGGCGTTACCGGGGAAGCTCATCGCGGCTAAAGCCGCTCCTACGACATCACACGTAGCGCGTGAGACCTCACTCCTGCTCGGGCGCAGCCGCAGCCGGCGCCTGCTGTCCACGGTTCGGTGCGCTGCGCCGCCGCGGCGTGCCGGTGCGCGCTGCCGGCGGCGGTCCCTGCACCGGCCGGCCAGGAACCTGCACGACCTGCAGGTCCTCGCTGTCCAGGCGCAATGCGGTGAGCTTGCCGCCCCAGACCGCGCCGGTGTCGATCGCGTGCACGCCCTGGGTGATGGTCAGACCCAGCGTCGACCAGTGTCCGCAGACGATCTTCAGGTCGCGCTCGACCCGCCCCGGTACCTCGAACCACGGATACAGGCCCTGCGCCTGGGTGCCAGGCGTGCCCTTTTCCTCGATCGCGATGCGCCCGCGCGGGGTGCAGTAGCGGGCGCGGGTGAACAGGTTGATGATCGCGCGCGAACGGTCGTAGCCGGTCAGGCCCGGCGACCAGGCCGGGCGGTCGCCGTACATGTTGCGGAACAGCTTGCGGTAGCCGTTGCCGTGCAGCTGCTGCTCGACTTCGCGCGCGTGCTTTTCTGCCAGCGCGGTGGTCCACTTCGGTGCCAGCCCTGCGTGGATCATCATCCAGCCGAGCTGGCGGTCGGCGTGCAGCAGCTTCTGCATGCGCAGCCAGGTCAGCAGCTCGTCGCGGTCCTCGGCCAGCACGATGCGCTGCAGGTCCGGATTGACCTTGCGCTGTTCGTCCGGGCTGCGCTCGCCGATCGCCAGCAGCGACAGATCGTGGTTGCCCAGCACCACCACGCTGTGTTCGCGCAGCGAGTGCACCAGGCGCAGGGTCTCCAGCGATTGCCCGCCGCGGTTGACTAGGTCGCCGCAGAACCACAGCCGGTCCACCGCCGGATCGAAGCGGATCTTCTCCAGCAACTGCTGGGTGATGTCGTAGCAACCCTGCAGGTCGCCGATCGCCCAGACCGCCATCAGTGCAGGGTCCGCGGGACGGACAGCACGAACGGCGCGATCGCGGCGATGAAATGGGTGCCGTCGTCGGCTTCCATGTCGTAGTGGCCGCGCATCGTGCCGTGCTCGGTCTCCAGTACCAGCCCGGAGGTGTAGCGGAAATCCTCGCCCGGGCGCAGCCGCGGTTGTTCGCCGACCACGCCATCGCCGTCGACGCGTTCGATGCGGCCGTTGCCGTCTGTGATCTCCCAGTGGCGGGCGATCAGGCGTGCGGCGACGCGGCCGCGGTTGTGGATGCGGATCGTGTAGGCGAACGTGTAGCGTCCGTCCTCCGGCGCCGATTGGTCGTCGAGGAATCGGGGCGACACTTCGACCTCGATCCGATAGGGGGCGTCATCGTTCATCCCCACAGTTTAGAGCGTGTTTTGCCGTTTGAGGCGAGATGCGTGAGCGGTTCGCGTTGCGAAGCGGGTGGCATGCGCCAGCGGCCTTGTCCACGGCCCAGGCGCGCCGCGTGGAGCGGCTTCGCGCCGCGGGCGGTCGGCTTGCGGGAAGGCGGAGCGTGGCGTGCGAGGTCGACGTTCGCGCGTCTTATTAGCAGACGGCAAAGGCGTCGTCGCTATGTCCAAATGCCGCTCTGAGGCGTGTCGATGCCGGCATCGATGCCACGCCTCCATGCTCGTGGAGCGCCCGGCGCCGCGGGAGCGGCGCAGGCGCGTCAGGCCAGGGGCAGGTTGGCCAGGCGCACGAAGTCGCCGACCTCGAGCTGCTCGGCGCGCGCGTCCGGACGCACGCCCGCGGCCTCGAACTGCGCGGCATCGCAGACACCGTTCAAGGCGTTGCGCAGGGTCTTGCGGCGCTGCCCGAATGCGGCGCGGACCACGTCGGCGAAGCGCTTCGGATCGGCGATGCCCACCGTCTGCGGCGGCCGCGGCACCAGCCGCACCACCGCCGAATCCACCTTCGGCGGCGGCCGGAACGCGCCCGGCGGCACCACGAACAGCGAGGTCACCTCGCAGTAGGCCTGCAGCATCACGCTGAGCCGGCCGTAGACCTTGCTGCCCGGGTCGGCGGCCATGCGGTCGACCACTTCCTTCTGCAGCATGAAGTGCATGTCGGCGATCGCCGCGGCGTGGTCCAGCGCATGGAACAGGATCGGCGAGGAGATGTTGTAGGGCAGGTTGCCGACCAGGCGGATGCGCGCGCCCTCGGCCAGGGCGGCGAAATCCACCGACAGCACGTCGCGGTTGAGGATGGTCAGTTCGCCGACGTCGGCGGCCGCAGCGGTCAACGGCGCGATCAGGTCGCGGTCGAATTCGATCACGGTCAGCTGGCCGTGCCGGCGCAGCAGCGGGAAGGTGATCGCGCCCTGGCCGGGGCCGATCTCGACCAGCCGGTCGCCCGGCTTGGGATCGACCGCGCGGACGATGCTGTCGATGTAGTGGCGGTCGCTGAGGAAGTGCTGGCCAAGGGATTTCTTGGCCGGGGCGCCGAAGCCGGAAGAGGAAGTCATGGCGGGCAGTTTATCGGCATGCGCGGGGCGGCGCGCGCTTGCAGTGACGCAGGAGCGGCTTCAGCCGCGACCGGCATCACCGGGAGTGGCCTGGTTGCGGCAGATCGCGAACGCCACCCGGAGATGCGCCTAGGACTGCGCGCGGCGCGTCGCCAGTTGCGCGCACAGCGCAGTGGCAGCGAACAGGCTGGACGAGTCGGCCACGCCGCGGCCGGCCAGCTCCAGTGCGGTGCCGTGGTCCACCGCCACCCGCGGGTAGGGCAGGCCCAGGGTCAGGTTCACCGCCTGCTCGAAGCCGCTGTACTTGAGTACCGGCAGCCCCTGGTCGTGGTACATCGCCAGCACCGCGTCCACGGTCGCCAGCTTCTGCGGCAGGAACGCTGTATCGGCCGGCAACGGGCCGAGCAGGCGCATGCCCTGCGCGCGCAAGGCGTCCAGCAGCGGCTGCATCACCTCGATCTCCTCACGGCCCAGATGACCGTCCTCGCCGGCATGCGGGTTCAGCCCCAGCACCGCGATGGTCGGCGCGGCGATGCCGAATTCGCGGCGCAGCGCGGCTTCGGTAATGCGCAGGCTGCGTTCCAGCAGGGCGGGCGTCAGCGCATCGGCGACGGCGCGCAGCGGCAGATGGGTCGTGACCAGGGCCACGCGCACGATGGCGTTGGCCAGCATCATCACCACCTCGCGGCCGGCGTGTTGGGCCAGCAGTTCGGTGGTGCCGGTGTAGGCGATGCCGCCGGCGTTGATCGCCGCTTTGTGCACCGGGCCGGTCACCACGCCGTCCAGTTCCCCGCTCAGGCAGGCATCGGCGGCCTGGGTCAGTGCGGCGATCACCGCGGCCGCGTTGGCCGGTTCGGTCGCGCCAAATCGGCTTGGCACGGCATTGGCGACCGTGCGCAGGCGCAGATCGCCAGGGGCGAGGGCGGGGCTGGATTCGGGCAGCAGCTGCAGTGGCAGCGACAGCGCCGCGGCGGCGGCGCGCAAGGTGTCGGGATCGGCGAAGGCCAGGAGCTGGCAGTCGTGGCGCGGCTGTTGCGCCAGCCGCACGCACAGCTCCGGGCCGATCCCGCCCGGCTCGCCCGGCACCAGCGCGAGCGAGGGGCGCATGGATCAGGGCTTGGCGGCGGGCGCCGGCGCGGGCGTGGCCGCCGGCGCAGTGGCGGCGTCGGTGTTGCCCACGCGCAGGTCGACGTAGGCTTCGCCGCGCATTTCCTGCAGGAAGCGGTTGTATTCCTCTTCCAGCTTGCGGCGGCCGATGGTCTCGCGGACCTGGGCGCGCTGGGTATCGCTGGTCACGTCGGTCTGGCGCTCGGCGACGCGCTGCACGATGTGCCAACCCGCCTCGGTGCGGAACGGCTGCGAAATCTGGCCGTCCTGGAGGCTGGCGACGTGCTGGCCGAAGTCCGGGCCAAACGCGTCGGCCGGGAACCAGCCCAGATCGCCACCCTGGCTGCGGCTATTGGTGTCTTCCGACGCTTCCTTGGCCACGGCCTGGAAGTCGGCGCCGCCGGCGATGCGTGCGCGCAGCGTCTCGATCTTGGCCTTGGCGGCCGCGTCGGGCTGCGCATCGTTGACCCGGATCAGGATGTGGCGGGCGTGGTACTCGGTGACCGTCTTCTTTTCCGGATTGGCCGAGGCGTCGCGCACTTCGACCAGCTTCAGCAACTGGAAGCCGCTGGGGCCGCGCAGCGGGCCGGCGACCTGGCCCGGCTTCATGTCGCGGATCAGCTGCGCGAACGCGTTGGGGATCTCGTCCAGGCTGCGCCAGCCCAGGTCGCCGCCTTCCAGCGCGTTGGGGCTGTCGGAGTAGCGCACCGCCGCGGCGTTGAAGTCGATCTCGCCCTTGTCGATCAGGTTCTTGACCCCGTCGATCTTGCCCTGGGCGGTCTTGATCTGCTCGGCGGTGGCGCCTTCCGGCAGGCCGACCAGGATGTGCGCCAGGTGGTACTGGGTGCCGGTGGTGGCTTGCTGCGCCAGCGCCGCGTCGACTTCGGCCTCGCTGACGTTGATGCGGCTCTGCGCAAAGCTCTGGCGCAGGCGCTGCACGGTGATTTCGTCGCGCACCGAGTTGCGGAAGTCGGTGTAGGACATGCCGTCGGCGGCCAGCTTCTTGCGCAGGCCGTCCACGTCGGTGCCGTTCTGCTGGGCGATGCTGGCGATGGCGCGGTTCAGTTCGTCGTCGCCGACACGGATGCCGGTGCTGTTGGCGCGCGCGACCTGCAGCTTGACCAGCACCAGGCGCTCCAGCACCTGCCGCTGCAGCACGTTATCCGGCGGCAGCTGCGCCTCGCGGCCGGCATACTGCGCCTTCACGTTGCGCACGGCACGATCCAGCTCGCTCTGCAGTACGACATCCTCGTCGACCACCGCGGCGATGCGGTCCAGCGGTTGGGTTTGTTGCGCGGCGGCCGGAGCGGACACGCCGGCGATCGCCACCAGGGCGGCGAGAAAAACAGAAAGGGTCTTGGTCATGGAATCTGGTTCGGATCGTAAGCGTCCGGATCGGTCGTGGTGTTGCTGGGCGGGACCAAGTACAGGTCGTCGCGGTTGTAGCCGAGAATAGCACGGCGCAGAACGCGGTCCGTGTCCTGGCCCAGGGACGACAGCCCCTTGAGCACGAACTCGATCTGGAAGGCGGTATCCAGCGCGCCGGTGCGGTTACGCACGTAGCGCCGTGCCAGCGCCCGCACCGCCAGGCAGCAGCTGTCCCACTGCACGCCGAGGATGCTTTCCAGCGGCTTCTTGTCCATCAGCGAGTAGTAGTGCCGGCCAACGACGCTCCAGGTCGGATTGATCGGGTACAGGAACGACACGTCTGCTTGCTCCAGCAGATCACGCCGGAACCGGTAGGTGAAGTTGACGATGCCGTCGCCGGGCAGCAGATAGCGCGTGCGGAAGCTTGCCAGGTCCTTGCGGTGGTACTTGGGATCCCACTGGTAGGTGGCGCCCATGGTCCAGCGGTCGTTGAGCATGTAGTTGGCGTCGGCGATCCAGGCCGACTTGCCCTGCTCGATCGTGGTGTCGCTGTTGGGCAGGCTGACCCGCGAATCGCTGAAATACAGGATCTGGCCGAGGCTGACCGACAGCTTCTCCTTGCCGTCGTCCTGGCGCAGCAGGCGCGAACTCAGCGCCATCGTCAACTGGTTGGCGTCGTTCTGGCGGTCGGCTCCGGTATAGCGCGAATCGCGGAACAACTGGCCCCAACTGAAGGTGAACTCGCGGGTATCGAAGATCGGCAGGTCGTTCTGGTCGCGGTACGGCGTGTACAGGTAGAACAGCCGCGGTTCCAGGGTCTGCAGATAGTTGGTATTGCCGAACTTGGCGTCGCGGTCGAAATACACGCCGGCATCGACCGTGGCGATCGGCAGGCTGCGCGAGGGCGTGGTGTCGCCGCCGAGGGTGGCCGCCAGGTCCTTGTCCAACTGATAGGCGGTGTAGCGCCAGGCCAGGGTCGGCTTGAGGAACCAGGCGGCGCCGGCCAGCGGCATCGAGATGTAGGGCTTGAGATCCAGGCGGGCGCCGCCGGGGCGCTCGGACACGACGCCGGTGCGCTCGTATAGCGCGTCCTTGGCATGAACGTCGTCGTGCACGAAGCGCACCGCTTCACTGTACAGGCCGGCTTCGAAGTAGTTGCCGAACGACTGGTCCCAGTTGAAAAAAGCACGCGGCTGGCGGTTGTACGGCAGCGCGTCTTCCGTCAGGGTGTAGTCGGTCAATTGCCAGCGGTCGGCCATCACGCCCGCGGTCCAGGTCTCGCCGGTACCGTAGACGCCGATCGTGCTCTGGATATTGGACACCGCATTGCCGAGCAGACGGTTGGAGAAGTCCTCGGTATAGCGTTCGTCGCTGACCCAGGCCAACGAAGCGCGCGCCTGCCACTGGGCATTGATGTTGTGGTAGCCCTGGTACTCGAAGCGGCCACGATCCTTGTCGCGCAACTTGTCGTCCGGCAGGTACGCGGCCTGCAGTTCGCCTTTGCCGCCGTCGTAGAGATAGCGGAACTCGCTGCCCAGCATCATGCCGCGTCGGGCCATGAAGCGCGGATACAGCGTGGCGTCGTAATTGGGTGCCAGGTTCAGGTAGTACGGCTGGGTGTAGTCGAAGCCGTTGCGGCTGGACATGCCGATCGCCGGGAACAGGAAACCGCTGCTGCGGCGATCGTCGATCGGGAACTTGAACCAGGGGGCGTACAGGATCGGGAAGTTGTAGATCTTCAGGATCGCGTTGCGCGCGGTGCCGAAGCCTTCGTCGTTGTCGACGTCGATTTCCGGCGCGTGCAGTTCCCATACCCGCTGCGAGGGGTCGCAGGTGGTGTAGGTGGAGCGATGCATCTGCCCCAGCGCACCCTGCAGGTCGACCGAGTCGGCCTTGCCGTTGCCGCGTCGGGCCAGCAGCTGGTAGCGGATGTTGGTGATCTTGTGGGTGTCGGTGTCCTGATTGCCCTCGGCGCGGTCGGCGATCATGCGGATCGACGAATCCTGGTAGCGCACGTGACCCTCGGCAATGTAGTTGCCGGTCTCGGTGTCCACCCGCAGGCTGTCCGTGCCCATGAACTGGTCGCCGCGCTTGAGCGCGACGTTGCCCGTGTAGTTGGGGATGGTGGTGGTGCCCGACAGCTGATCGCCTTCGATATTGGTCGGCTGCTGCTCGCGGTTCTGCGCCAGCTTTGGATCCGGCTGCTGCGCATCGTCGAACTTGGGCAGCACGTCCGGGGTCGGGCACAGGCCCCAGTTCGGCGGCTTTTCAGCCGCCACTGCCGGCAGGCAGAGGGCGATACTGAACGGAAGAGGGAGCAGGCGAAGGGTTCGGCGCACGCGCGTCAGGTATCGGGCGAAAACGGTCGCTAGCTTGCCCCATCCCGTGCATAGGGGCAATGAAGGCGTCCCCGGGGCGGGGGACGGGGTTCATCGGCCTGCCGGGGCGGGGTTTCGATCCGGGCGTGCCGCGCCTCGGCCGCCGCTGGGCGGGCGCGGACCTTCAGCGCAGCGCGTCGACGTGGGCGACGCTGCCCTCGCGCAGGGCCTGCAGGTCGTAGCCGCCTTCCAGTAAGGACACCACCCGGCCGCGCGCGTGCCGCTGCGCCACCGCGCGCAGTTCGGCGGTGATCCAGCCGAAGTCCTCGGTCTCCAGCATCAGGTCGGCCAGCGGGTCGCGCATGTGCGCGTCGAAGCCGGCCGAGATCAGCAGCAGCTGTGGCTTGAACGCGTCCAGCAGCGGCAGCATCTGGTCGGCCCAAGTGTTGCGGAAGCGGAAACCGCCGCTGCCCGGTGGCAGCAAGGCGTTGTGCAGGTTGCCGACGCCGCGGTCGTGGACTCCGCCGGTGTGCGGGAACAACCCGGACTGGTGGGTGCTGAGGTACTGCACCTTCGGCTCGCGCTCGAAGATCGCCTGGGTGCCGTTGCCGTGGTGCACGTCGAAATCGACGATGGCGATCCGCTCCAGCCCATGCGCGTCGCGGGCGTGAGCGGCGGCCACGGCCACGTTGTTGAACAGGCAGAAGCCCATCGCAGTGTCAGCGGTGGCGTGATGGCCGGGCGGGCGTACCGCGCAGAATGCGGTGTCCGTGACACCGTGCATCACCGCGTCCACTGCCGCGACGCCGGCGCCGGCGGCGCGCAGTGCGGCCGCGCGCGAGCCGGGCGAGAGTACCGTGTCCACGTCGAGCATCTGCGGGCCGTCGAGGTCGGCCAGGACACGATCGATCAGCTCGCGCTCATGGACCCGGGCCAGGTCGCCGAGCTTGGCCAGCGGCGCCTCGCGCCATTCCAGCGCGGGAAAGGCCTCGCGCAGCGCGGTGGTCACCGCCTCCAGGCGCTCCGGCCGTTCCGGATGCTCCGGTCCCGGCGCGTGGTCCAGGCAGGCAGGATGGGTGTAGATCAGCATGCGCGGCCGTGGCCCGGGCGTGGCTCAGGCCTGGCGCCGGTCGTGGCGCCACAGCACTTCGCCGTGGCCGTCGGCCCGCGCCAGCACCCGCGCCAGCACGAACAGCAGGTCGGAAAGGCGGTTGAGGTAGCGCACCGCTTCCGGGCGCACCGCGTCCTGGCGCGACAGCGCCACCGTTTCGCGCTCGGCGCGGCGCACGATGGTGCGGGCCAGGTGGCAGCGTGCCGCGGCCTCGCCGCCGGCGGGCAGGATGAAGTCCTGCAGCGGCGGCAGGGTGTCGTTGTAGCGGTCCAGATGCCGTTCCAGCGCGTCGATGTCGGCGGCATGGATCGCGGCGTGGCCGGGGATGCACAGCTCGCCGCCGAGATCGAACAACTGGTGCTGGATCGCGGTCAGCAGGTGCCGCACGTCCTCGGCCAGCGGGCAGGCCAGGACCACGCCGATCGCCGAGTTGGCCTCGTCCACGGTGCCGTAGGCGGCGACCCGTGCCGAGTCCTTGCCGACCCGGTTGCCGTCGCCCAGGCCGGTGCTGCCGTCGTCGCCGGTGCGGGTGTAGATCTTGGAGAGACGGTTGCCCATCCCGGTCAGTGACCGACCGGCTGGCCGCGCTGGCCCAGCCGCGCCAGCTGCTCGACGCCGACCTGGATCGCCGCGGCCAGCGCCACGTAGAGGCTGGCGCTGCCCAGGTACGGCAGCAGCCAGTCGCTGTAGTTCTGCCACCAGCCGGCCACGGTCGGGTTCGGCACGCTGCGGCTGACCCAGTAGAAGCTGCCCTGCGCCAGCAGGTGGCACAGCGCCACCGCGACCAGCAGGCTGGCGGCGGCCAGGCCCAGGGCGCGCCAGTCGGCACCGTGGTAGCGCCGCGCCAGCCAGGCGCCGCCGGCCCACAGCACGAAATAGGCCGGGATCAGGCACCAGTAGGCCGGCGACACGCAGTAGTGCTGCCAGAAATCCAGGCCCTGGCTGCGGATGACCAGGTAGTCGACCAACACCGCCAGCGCCATCAGCAGCGGGAACGCCCAGCGCGTCCAACTGCGCAGGTAGAAGCCGCCGACGAAGAACACCGCCCACGACGCGTCCGGGATCGCCCCGAAGTGGTTGATGCGGGTCGCGGCCAGCAGCGCGGTCAACAGCAGCAGGGCGGGGAGGCGGTGGGCGGAAGGCGTCATGGCGGCGGGCACCGGGGCACGTAAGACCCCGGATTCTACTGGAAGCGCGGCGCGCGCGAGCGCCGTGCGCCGCTGCCGCCACGGCACGCAAGCTGGGCGGCGGCGCTCACCGGGCAGATGGGTACGGGTCGTATCATGGCCGGATGAGCAAACGACATGACGTAGTGATCGTCGGCGGCGGCCTGGTCGGCGCCAGCCTGGCCATCGCCCTGGACCGGCTGGGGGTGGACGTGGGCCTGGTCGAGGCCGCACCGCCGGGCGCGTTGCCGCCGGTGTTCGACCAGCGCAACCTCAGCTTCGCCGCCGCCACGGTCAACGCGCTGGGGGCGCTGGGGGTGATGCAGCGGCTGCGCGCGCCGACCGGACCGATCCGTCGCATCCACGTCAGCCGCGCGGGCGATTTCGGCCGGGTGCGGCTGGAAGCCGCCGACTACGGACGCGAGGCTTTCGGCCAGGTGGTCGTCGCGCGCGACTTCGGCGAGGCGCTGGAGGCCAGCCTGGCGGCGACGCGGCAGCTGACCCGCTACCGCCCGGCGCAGTTCGTGGCGCTGGAGGCCGACGTCGAGCATGGAGAGCGCCGGGTGCGGATCCTGCGCGACGGCAGCGAGCAGGTGCTGCACACGCGCCTGCTGGTGGGTGCCGACGGCAGCGCCAGCGCGGTGCGCGAAGCCTTGGGCATCGCCGCAACGCGCCACGATTTCCAGCAGACCCTGTTCGTGGCGCGGGTACGCGGCAGCCGCCAGCCCGACGGCACCGCCTACGAGCGCTTCCGCGACGACGGCCCGACCGCCTTGTTGCCACGTGGCGACCGCCATTACGGCGCGATCCACGCGGTGGCGGCCGAGGACGCCGATGCGGTGGCGGCGCTGGACGAGGGTGCCTGGCTGCAGCGGCTGCAGGATGCCCTGGGCTGGCGCGTCGGCCGTCTGCTCGGCAGCGGCGAGCGCAGCGCCTACCCGATCGTGCAGGTGCTGGCCGAGCGGCTGGCCGATGCGCGCGCGGTGCTGCTGGGCAATGCCGCGCAGACCTTGCACCCGCTGGGCGCGCAGGGCTTCAACCTGGGCCTGCGCGATGCGCTGACCCTGGCCGAATTGATCGAGCGCGACGGCACCGACCCGGGCGCACCGGCACTGCTGCAGCAGTACGCGCAGCGCCGAGAGCAGGATCGCCAGCGCACGGTGACGTTCTCCGGCGGGCTGGCGCGGCTGACCGCCAATCCGACCCCGCTGCTGCGCCCGCTGCGCAGCCTGGGCCTGCTGGCGGCGGCGCAGGCCGCGCCGCTGCAGTCGTTCCTGGTCGGCGGCGCGATGGGCTTCCGCGGCGATGTGCCGCAGCTGTGCCGGGAGACGCGCGCATGAGCCGGCGCGGTGTGCTGGATGTGGTGGTGGTGGGCGGCGGCGTGGTCGGCGCGGCCTGTGCGCTGGCCCTGGCCGGCGAAGGCCTGGCGGTGGCGCTGGTCGAGGGCCGCGAGCCGCCGCGCTGGTCGGCGGACACGCCGGACCTGCGCGTCTACGCCTTCGCCCCGGACAACGCGGCGCTGCTGCAGGGCCTGGGCGTGTGGCCGCAGGTCCTCGCCCGCCGCGCCAGCGCGTACCGGCGCATGCGCGTGTGGGATGCCGGCGGCGGTGGCGAGCTGGCCTTCGACGCCGACACCCTGGGCCGCGACCAGCTTGGTTGGATCGTCGAACACAACCTGCTGGTCGAACAACTGTGGGCGGCGCTGCCGGCCGCCGGCGTGCAGGTGCATTGCCCGGCGCGGGTGGAGGCGCTGGAGCCGTCGGCCGAGCGTGCGCGCCTGCGCCTGGACGACGGCAGCCGCCTGGACGCGCGCCTGGCGATCGCCGCCGACGGCGCCGAGTCCACGGTGCGCGGCCTGGCCGGGCTGGACGCGCCGGCGCACGACTACGGCCAGCGCGGCGTGGTCGCCTTCGTGCAGACCGAACAGCCGCACCAGGACACGGCCTGGCAGCGTTTCCTGCCGGGCGGCCCGCTGGCGTTCCTGCCGTTCGCCGACGGCCGCAGCTCGATCGTGTGGACCCTGCCCGAGGCCGAGGCCGCGCGGGTGCTGGCGCTGGACGATGCGGCGTTCGGCGCCGAACTGACCCAGGCCTTCGGCGCCCGCCTGGGCGCGGTGCGCGCGCTGTCGCCGCGGCTGGGCTTCCCGCTGCGCCGGCAACTGGTCGAGGCCTACCAGCGCGGCCGCCTGCTGGTGCTGGGCGATGCCGCGCACGTGGTGCATCCGCTGGCCGGGCAGGGCGTCAACCTGGGCCTGCGCGACGTCGCCGCGCTGGCGGCGCTGGTGCGGCAGGCGCAGGCGCAGCGGGTCAACTGGGCGGCGCCGCAGCGGCTGGCGCGCTGGGCGCGTGGCCGCCGCAGCGACAACACCGTGGCCGCCTACGGTTTCGATGCGATCAACCGGCTGTTCTCCAACGACGAGCTGCACCTCACCCTGCTGCGCGGCCCGCTGCTGGGCCTGGCCGGCAAGCTGCCGTTGTTGATGCACGGTTTCTGGAAGCGCGCGTCCGGCGTGTAGGTGCATGCTCCGGCCGGACGCGGCGGCCGCATTATTTGACCACGCGCCGAGCGGCGCCCGTACCCTCATCCGCCCCTTCGGGGCGCCTTCTCCCGGAGGGAGAAGGAAGAGCCAGCTTCGGCTGGTTTGCCGGAGCCCCTCTTCCCTCGGAGACGGGTTGGGGTGAGGGTAGGGCGCGAAGCGCAGCACGCAGGCCGCGTCCCTGCCATGGAGGACGACGATGCAAGACGCGACACAGACCGTGGATCTGCTGATCTCCCACAGCCAGGTGCAGTTGCGCGCCCGCGCCTTCGACGAAGCGGCCTGCCGTTGGGGGCCGCGCAACCTCGAGCAGAGGGCGATCCTGCACCGCGACTACGTGGTGTTCGACCCGTTGCCCGAGGACGCGTTCGGCGCGCAGGTGCACCTGGTGCTAGCCGCGGCGTTCGCACCCGATCCGCGCGCGCAGCGGCGCATGCAGGTGCCGTTCCGGGTGAATCCGGACGCGCGGGTGCAGGTGGCGTCCGCCGCCGAGGCCTTCGATGTGACACTGGCGCTGCAGCCTGGCGACTACGCGCTGTACTACGAAGTCTGCGAAGGCGACGACGAGGTGTATTACCGGCTCACCCTGGTGCCGGCGGCGCAGCCGGTCGCGGCGCGCTATCTGCTGGACGATCCCTGGGCGGGGTGCAGGATGCGCCGCTGCAGGAGGGAGTGCTGTAGCTGTCGTCGGCGCGGTGGGCGAGGCGGGACGGCGGGGGCTTGTTGGATGACACGCGCGGCGCGGCGATCGATGTAGCCGCGATGGCGCGACAGCTCCGCTAGCGAGATTTGCGTAGCGCTCCGGCTGTCGCGTTACTGGTGTCTGCGGTTTTGCTACTTCAGAAAACAATCGCGCCGCATGCGGCGGGAAGGCCGCAGGCGGCGCGCGTGATGGAAAGGGTACGGGGCGGTCGACGCGTGGGTCGCGTCACGTCGACATCCAGCCTTCCAGGTCGGCCTTGCTCAGGCGGCCGTGGTGATGCACATCGACGGCGTCGAACTCGGCGTACAGCGTGGGATCGGCCTTGGCTTCGGCGCGGCTGATGTAGCCGTCATGGTTGCGGTCGAGCTTGGCGAAGTCGATGTGGTAGTCGCCGACGATCGAGTTCGGTTCGACCGAGGTGACATTGATGATCTGGCCGTTCTGGTGCAGGGTCACTTCGTCCGGCGTCGACTGCGCCATGGCCAGCGCCGGCGCGGCAAGCAGCGCGAACGCGAACGGGACGAGACGAGGAACGATGCGGTTCATGGCACGACTCCTGTTGCTGGGAAGGAGTCAAGAACATAGGCCTGGCCGAATTAATCGATGCTAAAAAAAATCGGGCGTTCGTATCTGCATGTCGGCGCTGTTTAGCAAGCGTTTCCAATGCGCCCTGAAACACGACCGAGGGTGCGCCGGCGCCTTCATGGCGGCGCCGGGCGCATGTTTTGCGGTTACAGCCAGCCAGCCAGTTGCGCGCGGCTGAGGCGGCCGCTGCGGGTGGTGTCCAGCGCGTCGAACTCGTCGGCCAGCGACGGGTTGGCCTGCGCTTCGCTGCGGCTGATGTAGCCGTCGTGGTCGGTGTCCAGCGCCTCGAAGTCGATGCGGTAGCTGCCGGCGACGCGGTCGGGCTGGATGCTGCGCACGGTCACCTGCGCTTCGCCAGGCGTGGCCGGCAACTGCACCTGGTGGGTCACCACGCCGTTGCTGAGCGGCTGCGCGCGGACATTGACCGGCACATCGCGCAGCGGCTCGGTGGTGGCGCTGGAGGTGCTGTTGAGATTCTGCGCCGCGGCCGGCGCGGCGCAGGCGCACAGGCAGCAGAGCAGGGCGAGGGAACGGCAGGACATGGACACGACGAAACTCCGGAGTGGCGATGGAATGACGGCCCCGGCGCTCAGCCGGGGATGAATGGAAACGCGAGCTTCAACAGGCCCTTCAGTCCGCCCTCGGCGGTGCTGGCGACGGCCTTGGCGCCGAGGCTGTTGAGCGCGCGGCGCACGTCCTCCCAGCGTAGCTTGCTCAGGTCCTTCTTCAACAGGTCGGCCACCTCTTCGGCAGTGGGCGCCAGCTTCTGCAATTCGTGCGTCACCTTCTCCGGCTCCGGTTGCAGGTAGCCCCAGCGCTCGGCGATCTTCAGCAGCGTGTCGAAGCGCACCGCCATCACGTCGCGGTTGCGCTCGTACACGGGCATGGCGCCGACGTCGACGATGGCCTGTTCGAAGCGCTGCTGGTCGTCGGGGTGCTCGATGCGGATCGCCAGGAAGCCGTCCTTCTTGCTGCGCTCGCTGACGTGCTTGGCCCCGGCGCGCAGGTTGTCCTCGGTGAGCACCGTGGCGACGATGCGCTGCAGCGCCGCCTCGTTGTCCTCCGGCACCAGCGCACGCCAGCGCGCATAGCCGTCGCGGCGCAGGCCCTTGACCTTGGCCGGCGTCACCCGCAGGCGCATCGCCACCGCGTTGTTGGAATCGCTGCGCGAGATCGCGCCATCGCGTTCCAGCAACACGAAGATCAGCAGTTCCAGGTCGCGCTTGGTCAGCGACTGGAAGCCCTGCAGCAGGGTCAGGCGCAGGAATTCGTCGGCGAAGCCGGCCGGGTTGTTCAGTTCGATCGGCTGCATGTGCGCGGCCCTCCAGTCAGTTCAGCCAGGATGCCAGGGGGCCATTGCGCGGGCTGAGACGCCGCTGCGATACGCATCCCATCAGCGTCCGTGTTCGCGGCCGGGGCGGTCGCTGCGGAAGGTTTCGATCGCGCCGCGGTCCTGCAGGGTCACGTCGACATCGCGTCCGTCGGCGCCGCCGAAGGCCAGGTTGGTGGGCTTGCGGCCCTTGGTCGCGACCTCGTGCAGCAGCGTGCCGTCGGGGGCCAGCACGATCACTTTGCCGGCGTCGTAGCGGGCCACGTACAGGTTGCCGTCGACGTCGCAGCGCATGCCGTCCAGCCCGGCGTCGGCGAAGCTGGCGAACAGCCGCTTGTTGGACACGGCGCCGTCGGCGGCACGGTCGTAGACCCAGATCCGCCGCTGCACGCTCTCGTTGACGTACAGGCGCTTGCCGTCGGGGCTGACCTCAATGCCGTTGGTGGTGCCCATGCCGGTCTCGATCAGATGCGCGCTGCGGTCGCGGTCGATGCGCCACAGCTGGCCGCCGTCGTGCTTCCAGTCCGGGTCGCTGGCGTACAGGGTGCCGTCCGACGCCATCGCGATGTCGTTGGGCTGGAACGCGCCCGGCAGCGTGGCGTAGACCTCGATGCGCTTGCTGCGCAGGGCGATGCGCAGGATGCGGTGCTGGCCGTAGTCCGCGACGTACATGCGCCCGCGGCGATCGAAACGGATGCCGTTGCCGATGCTGCCGGCAGGGAGATCCACGAACAGGCTGGCCTGCGCGTGGCCGTTCGCATCGCGCTGGACACGGCCGATGCTGCCGTCGTGGGCGAAGTTGACCACGTACAGCGCACCATCGGGGCCTGTCGCAGGCCCTTCGATCTTGTCGGTGAACACGCCATCGCCGACCAGGTCGCGGGCGTGGAACAGGGGCTCCTGCGCCCCGGCCGGGGCAGCCAGCAGCAGGGCGAGGGCGGCGAGCAGTGGGCGGCAGCGCATCGGCGTCTCCGGGAAAAGCGGAGGCGGCAGTGTGCCAGAGGCCCCGGCGCATCGCGCGATGGCGCTCACAGTGCCGATGCCGCACTAGCGGTTAGGGTGAAGCATCCTTCCGGTCGGAGTTGCGCATGGAGCCGTCCTCGCCGAATCGCCGCCGCCTGTTGCTGGCCGGCCTGTCCGCCACCGCCGCCGGCCTGCTCGGATCGTCTGCATGGGCGGCCGCGCCGGCACGACGCCGCAAGCCGCTGGGCGTGGCCCTGGTCGGCCTGGGCGAGTACGCCAGCAGCCGTCTCGCGCCGGGGCTCACCCTGACCAGGTACTGTCGCCTGGCCGGCATCGTCACCGGCTCGCCGCAGAAGATCCCGCAGTGGCAGGCGCGCTATCGCATCCCGGATCGCAACGTCTACAGCTACGACGACCTGGAGCGCATCGCCGACAACCCGGACATCGACGTGGTCTACGTGGTCACGCCGCCTCACCTGCACGCGCCGCTGAGCATCCGCGCCGCCGCCGCCGGCAAGCACGTGTGGTGCGAGAAGCCGATGGCGATGCACGCCGAGCAGGCGCAGGCGATGATCGCGGCCTGCGCGCGCAACAAGGTGCGGCTGAGCATCGGCTACCGCATGCAGCACGAGCCCAACACCCGGCGCGTCATCGCCCTGGCCGGCGAGCGCCCGTTCGGGGCGATGCGCCGCGTGCGCGCGGAGGCGGGCTACGCCGGCTATGGCGACACCGATCCGGCGCAGCGGCCGTGGCGGCTGCGCGCGCAGTATGGCGGTGGCGCGATGTACGACATGGGCGTGTACCCGCTCAACGCGGCGCGTTACACGACCGGCGCCGAGCCGCTGGCGGTCAGCGCGAGGCGGTCCACCGATCGGCCGGCGCTGTTCGACGAGGTCGACGAGCACAGGCACTTCACCCTGGAGTTCCCGCACGAGGTGACCGCGACCTGCGCGGCCAGCTTCGGCCGCACCATGAACCTGCTGCGCGCCGAGTGCGCGAATGGCTGGTACGAACTGGCGCCGTTCCAGGCCTACGATGGCGTGCGTGGCCGGGCCCCAGCGATGGCCGCCTGTTCGAGGCGCGGGTGCGCCACCAGCAGGCGTTGCAGATGGACGAGGACGCGCTGGCGATCCTGCAGGGCACGCCGCTGCGCGTGCCCGGCGAGGAAGGCCTGCGCGACATCCGCATCGTCGAGGCCATCCAGCGCTCGGCGCGGGAGGATGGGACGCGGATCGTGCTGTAGCGGTGGCGCAGCCAATGCGCTCGTCGTAGGAGCGGCTTCAGCCGCGATGGGTTTCCCGGGAAACCCATCGCGGCTGAAGCC